>CAYZKM010000004.1:0-31280 GCA_964478525.1 uncultured Bifidobacterium sp. | reverse complement strand
GGCAGCGCCACGCCGATCTTGAATTTTCGCGGCATGTAGGTACGGCCGTAGATGGGTTCGTCTTCCTCCACCCCGCCCGCGACCCGCTCCTCGCCGATCCATATCTCGTGCCAGGCCCGGGTTTTCGGCAGCAGATGACTGGCGAGATCGTCGGCGAGCCGGGTGATGGTGTCATGCGCGCCGCGCCGCCACGGATCGACCGAGGCAATCACGTTGCGGTTCACATCGCCGCATGCCGCGATCGTGTCCAGCATCGCCGCATGCATCGCCTGGATCGCAGGGCGCAGGTTGGACTTGATGATGCCGTGGAACTGGATGGTCTGTCGCGTCGTCAGGCGCAGCGTGCCGTTGCCGCGCTCCAGCCCGATCCGTTCCGCCGCCAGCCATTGCCGCGGTGTCAGGATGCCGCCGGGAATGCGCATCCGCGCCATGAAGATGAACGCCTTCTCCATCTTCTGCCTGCCACGTTCGGCCCGCAGGTCCCGATCGTCCTGCAGGTAGATGCCGTGGAACTTCGTCAGTTGCTGGTCATCCTCGGCAAGCGCCCCGGTCTCGGCCCGGGTCAGGCCATCGGCGATGGTGCCGCGCAGATGGTTGCTGTTCCCCTTGATGCGCTCGTTCGCCGACAAGGGAGGGCTGGCAATCACATTCATCGGTTCGGCCTTTCAGTAGACATCGCGCAGATAGCGGCCATCGCGCCGGATCGCGTCCAGCGCCGCCTTCGCGCCGGCTTCATCGGTGCCGCCCTGGTCAGCGAGGATGCGCAGCAGCGTGGCGTGCACGTCCTTCGCCATCGCGTTGGCGTCCCCACAGACGTAAAGCGCGGCACCATCCTTGAGCCAGCCGTACAGGTCGCGGCGTGCATCCCACAGCGCGTCCTGCACATAGCGTTTGGCCGGCTGGTCACGGGAAAACGCGACATCCAGCCGGGTCAGCAGCCCGTCCTTCAGCCAGTCCTGCCATTCCAGCTGGTACAGGAAATCGTGCAGATAGTTGCGATGGCCAAACACCAGCCAGTTGCGGCCCTTGGCACCAACGGCCTCGCGTTCCTGCAGGAAGCCACGGAACGGCGCGATGCCGGTGCCGGGCCCCACCATGATCACCGGGCGCGACGGATCGGCGGGCAGGCGGAAATGCGGGTTCGGCCGCAGGAACACGTCCAGCCGGTCACCGGCCCGATGCCGCCCGGTCATGTCGACCGATGCCACGCCGGACCGCGACCGGCCATGGAGGTCATAGCGCAGCGCGGCGACCAGCAGATGTGCCGCGTCCCCGACCGCCTTGCGGCTGGACGCGATCGAGTAGTACCGCGGCGGCAGCGGCCGCAACAGACCCACGAGTTGTTCAGCCGAGAGCGCCGCGCCACCGGTTTCCAGCAGGTCGATCACCTGCCGCCCCACCGCCCAATCCGCCCCCGCCTCGCCAACACCGGTCTGCTCGGCATAGTCGCGCACCTGTTTCGCCGTCAGCGTCGTGATGTCCAGGCTGTCGATCAGCTGGCCCAGCAGCGCCCGATCGCCGGACAGGCCGGCCGCGGCCAGCACCGCCTCGGCCAGCGCCGGATCGTTGCGCGGCACGACGCCCAGCGCATCGCCGGGTTCATAGGCAATGCCCGCCCCTTCCAGCGACAGCGCGATATGCCAGGTGTCGGACGTCGAGCGGCTGCCGCTCAGGCGCACATGCTCGTCGATCCCGGCCGCGAACGGACGCGCACGGGTCGGGCCGTCTTCGGCCGCGGCGCGCGCGAAGTCGACATGGATGACGGATGTATCGGCCTGGTCCGGTTCCGGTTTCCACAGGTCCAGCGCGGCAGCGATCCAGCCGGTGGCGGGCACATCGTAGTCCAGGTCGCAGTCGATCCGGTCGGTGACCCGGGTCCCGCCCAGGGCTGCCAGACGTTCGTCGATACGGCGGCCGGTCTCGCAGAACCGCGCATAGGACCGGTCACCCAACGCCAGCACGGCAAATCGCACCGCGTCGAACCGCGGCGCATCGCCAGCCAGCAGCGCGTCATAGAAGTCGACGGCGCGCTGCGGCGGATCGCCTTCGCCCCAGGTGCTGGCAATCACCAGCAGATTGCCGGCCTCGGCCGCCTGCGCCACCGTCAGGTCGGCCATGTCGACCAGCCTGGGCGCGAAACCCAGCTTTGCCGCGGCCTTGCGCGCCTGTGCGGCCAGCGCCTCGGCATTGCCGGATTCCGTGCCGAACAGGATGGTCAGCGGCATTTTCGGGGTCGGCAGCGCTGCTGGCGCCACCGCGGCCGACAGGCTGTTCGCCGCCTGCAACCCCGCCAGGAAGCCCGACAGCCAGGCGCGCTGTTCGGCCGAGCTGGTGGAGAACACACGGTTCAGATCGGCGATCTGCTCCTGCGCGAAAGGGGCCGAGGTCGGCAGGATCGGGGCATTCTGCATGGATGGTCCTTCAGCCCGGGATGCGGGCGTGTTGAAGCCCGGGCCTGGCCGGGACGGTCATGGGGGAGACCTGCTGCCAGCCGGCGAGCAGGGCGCGCAGCGCGACGACCGGACCGACCACGATCAGGGTCGGTGCGCCCGCAGGCAGTGACGGTGCGGCCCGCGCGGCCTCGGCCAGCGTGGTGACGATCACCGTCTGGGCCGCCGTGGTGGCGTCGCTGATCAGGGCGACGGCGTCCTCGGGCGGACGTCCGGCACCGACCAGGCGCGCGGCGATCGCGCCCAGGCGGGTGCGGGCCATGTAGAAGACCAGCACGTCGGCGCCGCGGCCAAGCGCGGCCCAGTCGAGATCGGCCAGCCCGCCGCTGGAGTCATGACCGGTGGCGAAGGTGACGCTGCGGCCCAGATGACGGTGGGTCAGCGGGATGCTCGCCGCCGCGGTCCCGCCGATGCCGGCACTGACGCCCGGCACGATGCGGAACGCGATGCCCGCCGCGGCCAGGGCCAGGGCCTCCTCGGCGCCGCGGCCGAACACCAGCGGATCGCCGCCCTTCAGGCGCACGACGCGCAAGCCCTGGCGCGCCAGGCGGACCAGCCGGTCGTTGATGCGCAGCTGATGGGTGCGGACGCCCCCTGCCCGCTTGCCCACCGGTTCCAGCACCGCACTCGGGTGGGCCAGGGAGAGGATATCGGAGGAGACGAGCGCGTCGTGCAGGATGACATCGGCCCGCGCCAGGGCGTGGACGGCGTGCAGCGTGAGCAGGCCGGGATCGCCTGGCCCGGCGCCGACGAGCCAGACGGTTCCGGGCTGGAAGGGTGGGGCGGAGAGTCCGGGAGGAAGCATGAAAGGGCGGCCCTGCGGCGATGACACAGGGATTTAGGAGTATATTTTTTCTTTTAATGCAAGAATACGAGTCATATAAAGATTATTATTCTTCAATATGGGCTCTTACGCGATAATCTCGCACGCACGGCGCCGATCGGGGGATGCCCTGCTGCCGCGACCGGGCGTCCCGTCCGGGAACCGCAAACGGCCCGCCGGGATGGTTGCCGGCGGGCCGCTTCGATACACCACAGGTGATTGATTTGACGCGGGAATCCCGTCAGTCGGCGGCCAGCAGCGATTTGCGCGAGGAAAGGAACTCCTCCACCGCGGCGACAAACCTGTCGCATTCCGCGTCCCCGATGGGCAGGCACAGCGTCATCATTCCCCGCCGAGCGAGCCAGAGTCCCTGCGCCAGCATGTCAAAGAAGAACAGCTCCTTCAGCTTCTGATCGCTTCTGGCCGCATCAGCGGGCGACCGCACCGGCCCGCGCATCGTATGCACGGCCAGCATCGACCCGATGCCGGTGAACTGCAGCTTCGCCCCGGCCTTGCGGCAGGCGGCGTTCAGCCGGTCCCGCAATGCATCGCCGCGGGCGTTCAGGGCGACGGCGGCGTCGGGCGTGTAGACCTGCGTCAATCCCGCGAGGCCGGCGTTCATGGTCAGCACGTTGTTGTTGAACGTGCCGGCATGCGGCAGCGCGTCGGGCCGGCGCGGGTCGAACAGGTCCATCACATCGCCGCGCCCGCCGAAGGCGCCGAACGACATGCCGCCGCCGATATATTTTCCCAGCGTCGTCAGGTCGGGCTTGATGCCGCGCACCGCCTGCAGCCCGCCGGGCGAGAGGCGGGACGTCATGACCTCGTCGAAAATCAGCAGCGCGCCGACGCGGGTCGCCTCGGCACGCAGCATCGCCAGGAACGCGGGTTCGGCGATGATGCAGCCGCCGCTGCCCATCATCGGCTCCAGCACCACCACCGCCAGATCGGCGGCATGCTGCGCGATCAGCGCCTTCGTCCCCTCGATATCGTTGTAGGGGGCCAGGATGTACTCGAACGGCGCGTTGATCGGCGACCCGCCGCCGGCGAAGCCGAACACCGCGCCGTGATAGCCGCCATCCATCACCATGACCTTCGACCGTTTGGTGAAGATCCGCGCCAGCGAGATCGCCAGCAGGTTGGCCTCGGTGCCCGAATTGGTCAGGCGCACCCGTTCCAGCCCGAAACGGTCGCAGATGGCGCGGGCGAAACGCTGCTCGATCATGTTCGACGCGCCGAAATTGATGCCGCCATCCAGCGCGCGATCGACCGCGGCGCGGATCACGGGATGCGAGTGGCCATAGATGCCCGCCGTATACTCGCCCAGGAAATCGACGAATGCGTGCCCGTCCATGTCCCACAGCCGGCAGCCCTCGGCGCGCGCCATCGCCAGCGGGAACGGGTTGTAGTGCAGCACGGTGCGGGTGTTGCCCCCGGGCATCACCGCCGTCGCCTCGACATAGCGCGCCAGGCTTTTCGGGTTGCGCGCGACATAGGCCTCTTTCGCCTCGTTCAACGCGGCATCGATATCGGCGTTGCGAAGCCCGGTCTCGCCCATGGTGGCAGTCTCCGTGATGATCGCCCGCCGCGCAGAATGAGCGCGGATCGGACGCCGTGCAATGATGCCGGTGTCCGGCGTCGTTGCCCAGGGGCGGCGCTGCCACTACACGTCGCGTGACATCCCTGCATGAAGGACACGGCCCGCATGGACCTGAAGGATCACATCCGCGGCATTCCGGATTTTCCGAAGCCCGGCATCCTGTTCTACGACATCTCCACCCTGCTGCGGCACGCCGATGCCTGGCAGGTCGCGATGGGGCGCATGGCCAACGCGGTGCGCGCCCACCACCCGCACCTGATCGCGGGGATCGAGAGCCGGGGCTTCCTGATGGCCGCGCCGCTGGCGGTGAAGCTGGGCTGCGGGTTCATCATGATCCGCAAGCGCGGCAAGCTGCCCGGCGCGACGGTCGGGCTGGATTATGCGCTGGAATACGGCACCGACCGGGTCGAGATCCAGGCCGACGCCGTCATCCCCGGGCAGCGCGTGGTGGTGGTGGATGACCTGCTGGCCACCGGCGGGACCATGGCAGCCGGCATCAGCCTGCTGCGCCAGGTGGGCGCGGTGGTGCCCGCCGCCGCGGCGATGATCGAGCTGACCTTCCTGAACGGGCGGCAACGGCTGGACGTGCCGTGCGAGACCCTGGTTTCCTATGACACCTAGCCACCGATGACCCGCGCCGAGGCCAGCAAGGCCGACCGCAAGGAAAGCGTCGCGCTGTGGTCGATCGCCGCAAGCGCCGCGATCACCCTGGGCAAGCTGGTGGCGGGCGTGCTGTCGGGATCGCTGGCACTGCTGTCGGAAGCCGCGCACGCGCTGGTCGATACCGGCGCGACCACCCTGACCTATTTCGCCGTGCGCACCGCCAACAAGCCGGCGGATGAGGAGCACCATTACGGCCACGGCAAGTTCGAGAGCCTGGCCGCGCTGGCGGAAACCGTCATCCTGTTCGTGCTGGCCACCGTCGTGGTGATCCACGCCTGGGACCGGCTGCGCAGCGGCGGGGGCACGTTCGAACCCAGCGCCCTGGCCTTCGTCGTGCTGATCGTGTCGATCGGGGTCGACATCAACCGGGTGCGGGTCCTGCGCCGTATCGCGGCGGAAACCGGCAGCCAGGCGCTGGAGGCGGATGCGCTGCACTTCGCATCCGACCTGGCCGGTTCCACCCTGGTGCTGGCGGGGCTGCTCGCGGCGCTGGCCGGCTTCCACTATGGCGACGCGCTGGCCGCGATCGGGGTCGCCGGCTTCATCACGGTGGCCGGGTGGCGGCTGGGCCGGCGCACGATCGACACGCTGCTGGACCGCGCGCCCGAGGGCATGGCCGGCGACATCAGCCGCATCGTCGCCGAGGTGCCGGGCGTCGTGGAAGTGACATCCCTGCGCCTGCGCCCCGGCGGGACCCATATCTTCGGCGAGATCACCGTCGCGGTGTCCCGCACCCTGCCGCTGGAGCGCGTGGCCACGGTGAAGCACGACATCCTGGCCGCGGTGGCTCGGCAGTTTCCCGACCTCGCGCTGGGTGTCGATGCCGCCCCCCGGTCTCTGGACGACGAGACGGTGCTGGAACGCGTGCTGCTGACGGCGGCGCGCCGGCGCATCCCGGTGCACCACATCGTGGTACAAAACGTCGGACAGCGCCTGTCCGTCAGCCTGGACATCGAGGTCGATGCCCGGCTCAGCCTGGGTGCCGCGCACGGCATGGCAACCCGGCTGGAAACCGCGCTGCGCGCCGAACTGGGACCCGATATCGAGGTCGACACCCATATCGAGCCGTTGCAGGTGTCACAGTTGCAAGGCCAGGACGTGCCGGCCAGCGAGACCGTCGCCATCATCGATGCGCTGCGGGACGGCGCGCGCGATGCCGGCGTGATCGGCAATGTGCACGACGTGCGGGTGCGCCGGACGCCGGCGGGGCTGGTGGTGAACTACCACTGCCACGCCGATGCCACCGTGCCCGTCGCGGTGGTGCATGACCATGTGGACATGCTGGAACGGGCGGTGCGCAAGCGCTACCCCGAGGTCGTGCGCCTGGTCGGGCACGCCGAACCGGCCCGCGCGGGCGATGCCGCGCCGTGATGCCGCCCTGCCGTGGATGGCGGCCTACGCGTCGAAGAAGACCAGCGTGCGCAGCTCGATGCTTTCGCGCGGGCGCATGCTGGCCGGCGCGGTGGGATCGGCGAAGGATGTGTGCGGCATGAACCGCGCCCGCCCGTCGCGCAGCGAGTCATAGCACTTCAGGAACAGCACCTCGTCGCGCTGCATGTCCGGGGCATAGAACCACCGGTGCGCGGGGCTCCAGGTCAGGCCGTAGATCTCGCCCACACGGTCCCGATACACCAGATCCTGCGCGACCAGGTCGGCATCGGCCACGGTGCGCGCATCACACAGCGCCAGCGGGGCATCCTGCAGCGGGCCGCTGATCGGGCGCCACAGGTTGATGATGGCGAAGCGCCGCCGCAGCAGATCATCCGCCTCGGCGCCCATCACATCGCGCACGCGCTGCGGGCCGGAAAGCTCGGTGTAGTCGCCATGGATGCGTGTCACCGGCTGGCGCGGAATGCCGGGCGTGCGGTCCGCGATGCCCCATGCGCGACGGCGGATGGTATGGTCGAAGATCACCACGCGATCAGCGCCGATCGCGTGCGCGACATGGCGTTCGGTTTCCGGGTAGCAGACGCGGCGGACCTCGTCGTCGTCGTAATAGTCGGCCACCGCGGTCGGGGCGTGGGCCAAGACGAAGCCCTCCCGGTCCAGCGACAGGCCCGCGGCGGCGGGGCGCATGTCGTGGATGGGAACGGTATGCGGCTCCTCGACGATGTTGCTGCGCGCCACGCCGGGCGGCGGCTCATAGGTCAGGGTGCGGGGCTTCTCGGCCATCTTCGCGAAGTAGACGATGTCCCCATCCACCTTCGGCAGGTGGTCGATGGCGGCGATGTCGAGCGGCATGGTGTCCTCCTGCCCGTCGGGCGTTGCGTCTCAGGTGGCGGCCGCGGCCTGGCGGCGCGCGCGGTCGGCCGGCGGACGATCGTCCATCGGCCATTGCAGGGCAAAGGCCAGCATGCCGATCGCGACCAGCGATGCCCAGGCCAGCGTATAGGTCCCGGTCAGGTCGAAGGCGATCCCGCCCAGCAGGGCGCCGCAGAACGAGCCGACCTGGTGGCTGAAGAAGACGATGCCATACAGCGTGCTGAAGTGGCGCAGGCCGAACATGCGGCCGATGATCCCGCTGACCAGCGGCGCGACGCCAAGCCACAGCAGACCCATGGCGGCGGCGAAGACCAGGGTGGAGGTCGGGGTGATCGGCAGGGCCAGCCAGACGATGATGGCGACCGTCCGCAGCAGGTAGATCAGCGCCAGCATGCGCTTCTGGCTGAAGCGCGCGCCCATCATGCCGATGGCGAAGGTGCCGATCGTGTTGCACAGCCCGATCACGCCCAGCGCCGTGGCGCTGACGCCGGGCCCGACGCCGCAGAAGGCCAGGAAGGCCGGCAGATGGGTGGTGATGAACACCAGCTGGAAGCCGCAGGCGAAGAAGGCTCCGGTCATCGCCAGGTAGCCCGGATGGGTCAGGGCGGCGCGCAACGCCTGTCCCACCATCTGCCCATCCTCCGTCACCGCAGGACCACCCGACGCTCGGCCGGATTCACGGACCAGCAGCGACAGCCCGGCCATCGACAGGGCGATGGCGGCGAAGATCAGGATCGCCACGCGCCAGCCGGACTGGTCGATCACCCATTGCGCCATCGGCGCCAGCACGATCGTGCCCAGCGACCCGGCGGCGGCCACGGCGCCCACGGCCTGGCTGCGCCAGCGTTCATCGACGGCGCGCGAGACCACGGCCATCAGCACGCCGAACCCGGTGCCCGACACACCGATCCCAACCAGGAACCCGCCGCCCGCATCCAGCCCGAACGTGCCGCCGGCATATCCCATGATCAACAGCCCCAGCGCATACACGACCGACGAGGCGACCAGCACGATCCGCGCCCCATAGCGGTCCGCCAGCATGCCGATGACCGGCTGGCTCGCGCCCCAGACGATGTTCTGCAGCGCCAGGGCAAAGCCGAACCCGGCGGCCGAGATGCCGATATCCGCCGCCATCGGTCGCTGGAACAACCCCATGCTTTGTCGCAGCCCCATGCACAGGGTCAGGATC
Source organism: uncultured Bifidobacterium sp. (assembly GCA_964478525.1). Lineage (GTDB taxonomy): Bacteria > Pseudomonadota > Alphaproteobacteria > Acetobacterales > Acetobacteraceae > Rhodopila. The sequence goes on along the minus strand of CAYZKM010000004.1, from coordinate 22,293 downwards.
GCGCCGCTGAGCCCCAGCAGCATCCAGGTTGCCAGGCTCAGGCGATCGGGACTGTGATCGAGATGGGTCGATGCCGACATGGGTTGCTCCCTCTGGTCCACACAGATCTGTGTGGACCGAACTGGATGCAAAATCCATCGCGACAAGCTATAGAACACACCGAACTGTGTGGAGGCAGATGCGCGTGCAGGACAAGGCTCCGATGGACGAGCGGATTCTCCGGACCGCCGACCGGCTGTTCTATCAGCGCGGCATCCGCGCGGTGGGGGTCGATACCGTCGCGGCCGAGGCGGGGATCAGCAAACGCTCCCTGTATGACTACTTCCCGTCGAAGGAGGCGCTGATCGTCGCCTACCTGGCGCGCCAGGGGCGGGCGCACCCGATTTCGGACGCGCCACCGGCCCAGCAGGTGCTGGCGGTGTTCGACCGGCTGCGTGCGATGTTCGAGGAGGAGGGCTTCCGCGGCTGCCCCTTCGTGAACGGGATCGCCGAGCTGGGGCATGACTGCGCGCAGGCGCGAGAGATCGCGGTGCGGTTCAAGGAAGGCCGGATCGCCTGGTTCCGCGATCAGTTGGCGCGGGCGGGGGCGCCTGATCCCGATGGCCTGGCCGTGCAGATGACCCTGCTGGTCGAGGGCGCGATCGCCGCGATGCTGGTGCGCGAGGACCCGACGGTGGCCGATGCCGCGCGCGACGCGGCACGGGTGCTGCTGATTGCGGCGGGAATCAGCCTGGACGGATAGTGCTACAGGACCTGGGACAGCGCCACGACTTCGTGCCCGTCCAGCTCCCCGGGGATCGGCGGGACGCGATTGTTCATTGCCACGAACTGGATCGGCTTGCCGAGCGCGTCCGCCATGCCGATTTCATAGGCGACGTTGGCCGAGGCGGCGGCCTTGCCGTCCCACAGGACGACGACACGCGCGGCCGCCCCGATCGCTTCCTTGATCACCCCGCGCAGGTTCGTGCCCGCGGCGGCCACGCCCGACAGGTCGGTGACCTGCTCGGATGGCGACAGCACCTGGCGGGCGCGCAGCGCGGCGATCACGCCGTCGATCGCCGCGCGGTCCGTATCGCCATGGGAGAAGAAGACTTTGGCCATGCGGTACCTCGGGGTCAGGGCGTCAGGCTGGCGATGCCAGCCGGACACGTATGGTGTCTACCACGCTTTTCCAATCCGCCGCAGCATTGCATTGCGAGGCGATCAGCAACGGCGGCACACGCTCCTGCCGCAGTTGCTCGTGCGTCAGCCGGTGCAGCAGGATGAAAGTCGGCACGTCATACGCATCGGCATAGGCCAGTTCCATCCACTGCGCCGCGCCGCCGGCGACGGTCGCGGGTGACGCCAGCAGGACCATCGCCCGGGAATCGCGCACCGCCTGCTTGAGCCCGCCGGCGATGTGGCGCTGGTCGTGCGGCTGATCCCGCTCGTAGGTCCAGACCCGCACATCGCAGTCGGTCAGCAGGCGTTCCAGCGCGTATTGCAGCAGGCTCGCCTCGAACGAGTCCTCACGGGAGTAGGATAGGAAAAGCTGGCAGGCGCCGGCAGCCATCCGAACACGATCCTCGCTGCGTCCGCCATGATCTCATGCCTCGGCGCGCCCTTCAATTCAACCAGAGGTTGTTCGCACCACCCACCTATCCGAACGCCCCCACTTCGTGCGTCACCGCCGTCGCAATCTCGCGCACCATCGCGAACAGCCGCCCGATCGGGGCGAAAATCTCCCGATGCTCCCGCGCATAGGCCGTCGTGCCGCGCGGTGCGGCCGGCTCCCCATAGTCGGCATCCGCCGCCGGGTCCGGCGCGGCGGGGAAGATCTCGGCCAGCATGCGCAGCGACGCATCGACATCCAGCCGCAGGATCGCCGCCTCCAGCACCTGCCGCGTCACGCCGTGGCGCGGGGAGAAATCGGAGATCTCCGTCGCCAGCAGCCAGATGCGATGGATCAGCGACAGCCGCATCGCGTGCAGCAGCACCTCGCGCGTCTTCATCCGCGGTGCCTCGGGCCAGGCCACGCGCAGGGCCAGGTGATCGGCCGAGATGCGCCGGAACATCGATTGCGCGTCGGCCCAGATATCCAGCCGCTCCAGCGCGCGGGCGACCGCCACCAGCGCCTCCCGCCGGCCCGGGCGCTGCGTGTGTCCGGCCCGGTCCAGCCAGGTGCCGGGGTCCAGCGACGCGACCACCGCGCGCAGCACGTCGATATCGGAATGCGCCAGGCCGTGCGCCGCGAAATCCAGCGCCCGCTTGAACCGGCGGCTTTTGGCGCGCATCTCGGCGAATGTCTCGGGATGGCGTGACGCCGCCGCGCCCAGCCCGTGCAGCGTATTCGCGCACCAGCCCAGCTGCTGCAGGATCGCGTTGTTGGGAATGGCCCGCAGGTCGCGCGGATGGCGCACCCGCGCCACGCCCATCCCGTCGGACTGCCGAGCGGCGGGGCGCGATCCGGTCGAGTCGAGCAGGGCGGGGCCGAAGGCGCCGAGAAGGGAGCCATAGCCGGCGTCCTCGACCAGGCCTTCCATCGCGGCGCGGATGGTGACGAAGAAGTCGGCGGCAAAGTCGGGATCGGCATAGACCGGATCCTCGATCGGGCCGGCCGCGGGGTGATAGGTCTGTTCGGCGATCCGCGTGATGGTTGCCAGGGCAAGCTCCGGCGTGCCGAACAGCAGATACCCGTCGCCGCCCTGGAAGGCGGCTTCCTCGCGCACCGCCAGGCCCGCCTTGTGCAGCGCCTGGCGCGACGCGGTGGGGGACAGGTATTTCAGCCGGTCGGCCAGCGAGCCCGGATGCGCCCCGCGCCCGATGCTTTCGCCATGCGTGTCGAACAGGATCACCTCGACGCCGGTGATGCCGTGATGCGCCAGGGTCTGCCCGATCTTCAGGCGCAGCCGCTCGATCAGATAGCTCGCGGCCAGCTGCCCGACATAGCGGCCGGAATCCGAATAGCCGAACTGCAACGCCAGCTTGCCGGTCCGTTTCAGATAGGCCCGGTAGTGCGGGCTGCGCAGCGCTTCCTCCAGCACCGTCGCACCGTGTTCCAGCGCGTCGGCGGTTTCGAACAGCGGGCTGATCTCGATCCAGTCCTCGATCCCGAACAGGCGCGCCAGCCACAGCGCGGCCAGCAGCGTGTAGCCCGTCTCGGTCTCGGCGATCAGGAAACGCACCGGCATCGATCCGTCCACATGCTTCACGATCTGCGCGACCGTCATCATCAGGCGCGCGGCCGAGGCCTGTTCCGACAGCAGCCCGCCGAAATCGACGGGGACCGCCGTCACGCCATCCAGCGCGGCGTTGATCGCGGCGAACAGCGCGCGCCGGCGCGCCGGGTCCTCGGGCGGATCGGTGATCCCCAGGCGCTGACGCACGACATTGTGAATCTGCGCGGCATTCAGGCGGACATGCGTATGGGCAAGTGCCAGACCGTGTGAAACCAGCCCGGCCCGCGCCACGCCAAGCGCCAGCTTGCCGTGATCCTCCGCCTGCTCGATCGCCTCGTCGAACAGGCCCAGCAGCGGCGCGGGCGACGTCAGCGCCTGCGCGCGCCCGTCGATCAGCGCATGGGCGAAGGCCGAGACCAGTGCTGGCTCGGGTGTTGCGGGACAGGCGGCGATCTGCGCCTGCACCGTGTCGCGCGCGATGGCGACCGCCTCGGCGATGGCGCCGGCGGTGGGCAGGATGACCAGCTGCGCGTGCAGACGCGCCAGTTGCAGCCGCTTCATCTCCAGCCGCAGGCGCAGCGTGTCCCACCAGCCGATATCGGTGCGCCCGTCGGTGTCATAGCCGACCCAGCTCGACATGATGACCGGGCGCGGCACCAGCACGGTCCAGCGATCGGGCCAGGCGCTGCGGGCAACCGAGATCAGTGCCGCGTTGAACCGGTCGATCGCGTCGCGCCCGTTGACGATGGCGGCCACGGCCTGCGCGAATTCGTCGGTCAGGGCGATCGGCGGCGGACGGTGGGATGCGAAACCGGGCAGATCCCGCCCCGACGCCGCCTCGGCCAGCGCCCGCCCGACCGGATACGCGAGGGCGAAGGTCGGGTGCGCGGTGAACACGGCGGCGAAGCGCGTGCGCTCCACCTGCGCCTGGTACTCGGCCCAGCGCACCGGGCTGTCGTTCGGATCGGGGCGCAGGATGGTGCGCGCCAGGTTGGCCAGGGTCGCGTCGTTCAGATCGGTGTCGACCCCGCCGACATAGGCCGAGATGCGCCCGGCCCGATCGCGGATCGCCGCATCGCGCAGGGTGCGGATCAGCGCCTCGATATCCGCCTCGGCGATCGCGCCCGTGTCCATTTGTCGGGTGATGGCCAGCGCCACCAGCAGCACCGGGTTCCCGAACGGGTCCTCGGCCGCTCGGCCGCCCAGGCGCGCTGTCAGGTCCAGCAATTCCTGGGCGAGACGCCCAGTCCGGTCAGGGGTCGGAACATCAGGCATGACAGGATGCTGCCTGTGTTTGTGCACCGCAGCAAGAGAAGAACGCGACGCCGCGCGCATCCACTGGCACCAGGGCGGCAAACAAGGCAGGATGCGATCCATGAGCATCGACGGCCTGTCCGACGACGCGATCCGCGCGATCCTGACCGACACCCGGCGGATCGCCCTGGTGGGCGCGTCCGCCAAACCCTGGCGCGCCTCGCACGAGGTGATGGGATTCCTGCTGGGCCGCGGCTTCGACGTCACCCCGGTGAACCCGGTCCTGGCGGGTGAAACCATCCATGGCCGCGGCGTCGTTGCCCGGCTGGCGGACGCCGGGCCGCTGGAGATGGTCGATATCTTCCGCAACAGCGGCAATGCCGGCGCCGTGGTCGATGCCGCGATCCGCCTGGGCGCGAAGATCGTGTGGATGCAGCTTGGTGTCGTCGATCACGCCGCCGCCGCCCGCGCCCGCGCCGCCGGGCTGTCGGTGGTGATGGATCGCTGCCCGGTGATCGAGGACCGCCGGCTGGGACCGTTCCGCCATTGAACCGCACCGCCGGAAACGCCACATCCCGCGCGAACAATATCGAGACCGAGGCTTCGGAGAGGCACCGATGACAAACGAGGAACGCGACATCATCACGCAGTTCATCGCCCGCGTGGGCGGTGCGCCGATCCCCGGGCAGCCATCCTTCGGCGGCTCGGTGCCGGCCACGACCCCGCCGGCCGCGCTGCCGCCGGTGGACCGAGAGGCCGACGGGCTGATCGCGCAGCAATTCCAGCGCTATCCCGAGGCGCGGTACCGCATCACGCAGCTCGCCTTCGTGCAGGAGCATGCGCTGATGGAGGCGCAGAACCGTATCCAGCGCCTGGAGTGGGAACTGCAGCAGGCGCAGCAGCAAGCCGCACAGGCCCAGCAGGCCGCGCAGGAGGCGCAGCAGCAGCAACGCGGTGGCGGCGGATTCTTCGGCGGGCTGTTCGGCGGCGGACGCCAGTCGGCGCCTCCCCCGCCCCCGCCGCAGGGCCCGCCCGGCCCATGGGGCGCACAGCGCGGGCCGCAGCAGGGCTACGCGCCGCAACCCGGCTATCCGCCGCAGCAGGGCTACTACCCCCCGCCCCCGCCGCAATACGCACCGGGCTATCAGCCGGGCATGTTCCAGCGCCAGGGCTCGGGCTTCCTCGGTTCGGCACTGACCACCGCGGCGGGCGTGGCCGGCGGCATGCTGGCAGCGAACGCTATCACCAGCATGTTCTCGGGCGGGCACGGCGCGGCCGGCGCGCTGGGGGGCGGGGCGGCGGGCGCCGCGGCCAGCCCGTGGGCGACACCGGCGGCAGTCGACCAGGGATCATGGGATACCGGCGCGACCGGCATCCCCGACCAGGGCTATGCCGACACCGGAAGCTGGGATCAGCAGCAGCAGCCGGCGCCGGACAGCAGCTGGGACGACAACAGCGGCGGTGGCGGCTGGGACAACAGCGGCGGCGGTGGCTGGGACACCGGTTCGTCATCCGACGACGAGACGTTCTGACCCGGCCCGGGCCGGCCGCGCGCTACCTGGTCTCGCGTAGAACAGCGACCAGGTAGACGCAGTCGCCCCGGCCCTGGTTGCGGAAACTGACGGCGCGCCGCGGGCCGAATCGATAGGCATCCCCGGCGCGCAGCGTGTCCGCGCGATCCGCGGTCTGCAGCGTCAGCTCCCCCTCGATCACCACGATCTGCTGGTCGGCGATCGCGTCGTACGACTCCGCCGGATAATCCACCCGCGCCCCGGCGGGGAACACGATCCACACCAGCTCCATCGGCCCGCGTCCCACCACCGACAGCGACCGGCGCACCAGCCCGGTTTCCGGGTCGCGCCAGGCCGGCTGATCGGCACGGCGCAGCACCAGCCCGGTGTCGTCACGCTCGATCCGGGCGAACAGCTGCGACAGCGTCAGCCCGAACGCCGCCGCAAGGCGTCCCAGCAGCGCCGCGGTCGGGCTCGCCTCTCCCCGCTCGATCTTGCTCACCATCGCTCGGCTGACCCCCGAGCGTTCCGCGAGGTCGGCCAGGGTCCATCCCCGCGCTTCCCGTTCGGCATGCAGCCGCGCCGCGAGGCGGGATTCCATGGGTTCGTCGGGCGGGTCGGTTGGGATTTCAGTGGACATAATTCTCTTATAGTGGAAAATTGGCGGCCAGGCAATTCGCACGGATCGACCCATGACCGATCGCCCCCTGACCGATCGACCCCTGACCGATCGACCCCTGACCGATCGACCCCTGGCAGCATCCGCCCTGCCGGCCCCGGGACACAATGGCGGCCCGCCGCTGGACCCTGATCCCGAGCCCGATGACGGGTGGCGACTGTTCTGCTGGCGCAAGGCGCATCGCAAGGCGTGGAAAACCCCACCCCGGGAAATCGCCCTGCGCCGGCTGGCGCTCGCCGAGGCCGCGGGCATGACCTATCGCGAGTACGCGCTGGAGATCATGGAGCGTGGCCGCTACCTGACCCGCCGGCCCTGACTCAGATGTGATCCTGCTGCCGTCCGATGGGCTTGCTTTCCGCCCCGGTCAGGGCTTATTTGCAAATCACTCTCATTGACCGGGTCTGCCCGATGCTGTCTCGCCTGTTCCGTGCCGCTGCCGTCGCTGCTGTCCTGGCCGTGCCGCTGGCATTCTCGTCCGTGGCGCACGCGCAGACGCCCAGCTTCTCGCTGACGATCAAGGACCATCAGTTCGAGCCCCGGGAACTTGAGGTGCCCAGCGGCAAGAAGTTCGAATTGAAGGTATCGAACCAGGACAAGACACCCGAAGAGTTCGAGAGCAACGACCTGCACCGCGAGAAGGTGATCCCCGGCGGCGGGCAGATCACGCTGACCCTTGGTCCGCTGAAACCCGGACGGTATGAGTTCTTCGGAGAGTTCAACCCGCAGACGGCGCGCGGCTTCATCGTCGTGAAATAGGCAGGACCATGCTCGCCATCGCCCTTGTCGTCTTTCGTGAAACGCTGGAAGCCGCGCTGATCGTCAGCATCGTCCTGGCGGCATCGGTGGGCGTGCCCGGACGTGGCCGATGGGTCGCGGGCGGAACCGCCACCGGCGTGCTGGGTGCCTGCATCGTCGCGCTGTTCGCCGCCGCGATTTCAGACGCGTTCTCGGGCAGCGGGCAGGAACTGCTGAACGCCGCCGTGCTGCTGGTCGCGGTCGGGATGTGCGGCTGGCACAATGTATGGATGGCCACCCATGCGCGGCAGATGGTCCGCGACGCCCGCGCACTGGGCCGCTCGGTTGCCGAGGGCAGCCGTCCGCTGTTTGCCTTGGGTGCGATCCCGGCCTCGGCCGTGTTGCGCGAAGGGTCGGAAACCGTGCTGTTCGCGTTCGGCATCGTCGCGGGTGGCGATGTCGGCGCCGGTGCGCTGGCCGCCGGAACCGTCGCGGGCCTGGCGGGTGGCGCATTGCTGGGGGCTGCGCTGTATTTCGGCCTGCTGCGCATCCCCGTCCACCGCCTGTTCGCGGTGACCGGGTGGATGGTGCTGCTGCTGGCCGCCGGGCTGGCCTCGCAGGCCGTCGGGTTCCTGGTGCAGGCCGACCTGGTGCCGAATCTGGGCGACCGGATCTGGGATACCTCGTTCCTGCTGTCCGATAACGGTCTGGTCGGGCGTATCCTGCACACGCTGGTCGGCTACACCGCCCGCCCGCAGGGGATCCAGATCCTGGCGTATGGGGTGACCCTGCTGGCGATCGGGGTGCCGATGTGGTTCATCTCTCGCCCGCGCCCGATAACGCCCACGCCAGCCCCGGCCGAATAGCGCCCACCGCCGCCCGCAGCGCGATCCATGCCGGCGGCGTATTGCAGACCGCGCCCGGATGCCCCCTTGTCAGACCGCCCGTTTCGCCCGATGTAGCGCCTGTACGACCGGACCGCTGTGGTCCGGTTTCCGGATCGTCATTGCAGGCGCCCAGTCATGTTCATCGAAACCGAAGGCACGCCCAACCCCGCCACCCTGAAGTTCCTGCCGGGGCAGGAGGTCATGGGGCTGACCACCGCCGATTTCGCCTCGGCCCGCACTGCCGAGCGCAGCCCGCTCGCGTCGGCTTTGTTCGGTTTGAGCGGGGTGTCGCGCGTGTTCCTGGGCGGCGACTTCGTCACCGTCACCAAGACGGATGCGGTGTCATGGCAGGAGCTGAAGCCGCAGGTGCTGGCCGCGATCATGGAGCATCTGGTGGCCGGCCGCCCGGTGATCGACGCCAGCTATGACGACGACCTGTACGAGGAAGACGTCGATCCGGCCGACCAGGAAGTGGTGGACCAGATCAAGGAGCTGCTGGAAACCCGTGTCCGCCCGGCGGTGGCCGGCGATGGCGGCGACATCGTCTTCCGCGGCTTCCGCGAGGGCGTGGTGCGCCTGCACATGCAGGGCGCCTGCTCGGGCTGCCCGTCGTCGCGCGCGACGCTGAAGCACGGCATCGAGAACATGCTGCGCCACTATGTCCCCGAGGTGGTGGCCGTGGAGCAGGTCGAGTACTGATCCGGTCCGCGATCATCCCCCCTGGTTGACGTGCGGCGCGGCGGCTCTACGCTGCGCCGCACAATCCGTGTCGACCGCCCCGCAGGAGCCAGCCATGCCTTTGGACGCAAGTAGCCTCGATGTTCTGTTTCGGGAGGCGCGCAGCCATAACGCCTGGCTCGACAAGCCGGTCTCGGACGAGACGCTGCACGAGCTGTTCGATCTGCTGAAATGGGGCCCGACCTCGGCCAACTGCTCCCCGGCGCGGTTCCTGTTCATTCGCACCAAGGAAGGCAAGGAGCGTCTGGCCCCTGCCCTGTCGTCCGGCAACCTGGCGAAGACGATGGCGGCCCCGGTGACCGCGATCGTTGCCTACGATCCGAAGTTCCACGAGAAGCTGCCTCAGCTTTTCCCGCACAACCCGGATGCTGCCAGCTGGTTCACCAGCAACGAGTCGCTGGCCGCGACCACCGCGTTCCGCAACGGCACGCTGCAGGGCGCGTACCTGATGCTGGCCGCGCGCTCGCTGGGCCTGGATATCGGCGGCATGTCGGGCTTCGACAATGCGAAGGTCGACCAGGAGTTCCTGTCCAGCCAGGGCTGGCGGTCCAACTTCCTGGTGAACCTGGGCTATGGCGACTCCGCGGCACTGTTCAACCGCCATCCGCGCCTGAGCTTTGAGGAGGCCTGTGTCCTTCTCTGATCCGACCGGTGCGGCGGCCGGCGCCGCCTGGCCCTGATGCGCGTCCTGGCGATCGATTCCTGCCTGGCGCGCTGTTCGGCCTCGGTCGTCGTGGATGCGGCACTGGTGGCGACCCGCCATGTCGACACCGCGCGTGGCCATGCGGCCCTGCTGGCAACCATGGCGCGGGATGTGCTGGCCGAGGCCGGCATCGGCGCGCAATCCCTGGACCTGATCGCGGTAACGGTGGGCCCCGGCAGCTTCACCGGCATCCGCGCCGGCCTGGCGCTGGCGCACGGCATCGGCGTGGCGACCGCCCGCCCGGTGGTGGGCGTGACGGTGGCGGAAGCGTTCGCCAGTTCCCTGCCCCATCTGGGCCGGCGCCAGCTATGGTCGGTGATCGACAGCCGCCGCGGGCGCATCTTCCTGGACCGCGGCGACGGCCCGATTCCCTGCCCGCTGGACGACCTTCCCCCCGCCGGCGGCCCAGTCGCGGTGGCCGGCGACGCGGCGATCGAGGTCGTCGGCCGCCTGGCCGCGCGCGGGACCAATGTGATGCTGACCGATGTGCGCCTGCCCGCCGGGCGTCATGTCGCGCTGGTCGGTGTCCGCCGGTTCGGCGGCGAGCTGCCGCCTTTGCCCGCGCAACCGCTGTACGTGGACCCGCCCGAGGCCAGGCTGCCCGCCGGCGGCATCCGGCCCGCCCCCACGCCCATACCATGACCGGCGTTCCCGTGCTGGTCGGTGCGGCCGATGCCACGGTGCTGGCGGCGATTCACGAATCCGCGTTTCTGCCGGCCGAACGATGGAGTGCTACCGTGATCGGCCTGCAGCTTGGCGCGCCCGGTGGTTTCGGCCTGATCGATTCGCGCGGCGGCATGATCCTGGCCCGTGTCATCGCCGACGAAGCCGAGGTACTCACCCTGGCGGTGGCCCCGTCACTGCGCCGGCGTGGCGCGGGCGCGGGGCTGCTGCGGGCGGCGATGGCGCGTGCCGCGGGGCTGGGCGCGCGGTCGATGTTTCTGGAAGTTTCCGTTGTAAACGATGGGGCGAAGGCGCTTTACCTGCGCAGCGGGTTTCGCGAGGTCGGGCGCCGCCGGCGCTATTACGCGGACGGTACAGATGCGATCGTTATGCGCATCAGCCTTGCGGATTCCGTTGCGGTATCATCCGCCGCGTCGCAGCAGCAATAGCGTTACTCCATCGGAATCGGTTTCGATCGACAGCACTTCGTGTCCTTGTTCTTTGGCGGTTCTTGGTACATTCCGCAGCGGTTCGTCGCCTTTCAGGCGTACCAGCAAGGTCTGGCCTGCCGTCATCCGGTCCAGTGCGAGTCGTGTCCGTACGAATGTCATGGGGCAAAGTTCCCTGGTGATATCCAGTTCCCTGTCCGCACCTTGCGGGATTGTCATGTCGGGTTGGCCTCCAACTGCCCGGAACTCCATTGCGTCATTTCTGGTAATGGCCCTATAATTCAGTAGTGTCCATGAAGAAGGGAAGAACAATGGCCGATACTGTGGCTAACGGCAATGTGCTCGGTCTGACTGCGCAGATTGTTTCGGCCCATGTGTCGAACAATTCCGTTTCCTGCGAAGCACTGCCGCACCTGATTCAGGAAGTCTACAAGACGCTGTCCGGCATTGGCGCGGCGCCGGTCACGTCCGATGTTCCGCAGCCGGCCGTTCCGGTCAAGCGTTCGGTCTTTCCCGATCACATCGTCTGCCTGGAGGATGGGAAGAAGCTGAAGATGCTGAAACGGCACCTGAAGACCGCCTACGACATGACCCCCGAGCAGTACCGGGAACGGTGGGGCCTGCCGCCCGAGTATCCGATGGTGGCGCCGAACTATGCCAAGCACCGCTCGGCGCTGGCCAAGCAGATCGGCCTGGGTACCAAGCCACGCGGCGGCGCCCGGCGCTAGCGCGCTTTCCGGCTGACCGTAAACGGTCAGCGCGCGCTATCGTATTGTCTGATCGCATGATTCACCCGCTGCCACGGTTCCGCTCAACGGGATCATGCTCTAGCAGGCACACCGGACCGGCGGACGCCATCGCGTCCGCCGCACCCCGCATTCGCCCGCCCCGCTACCGCGCGGGCAATGAAATTTCGTCGCATCGCACCAATTGCGGCGCCGGTATTGGACAGGGTGCCTCCTGATCGGCTACGCCATCATGCGGAACGCTGGCGGGGCCGCCCGGTTCCTTCCGGACGGCGCCCACGACGCGCCCCACGACGCGCATTGTTGCCGCAAGGCGGCGCCTTCCGGGTCGGGAGGCTAGTTGGCAAGGGATCAGATGGAATCGCGCATCGAGCGTCTGTGCGTCGAACGAAACCTCAAGATGACCGGGCAGCGCCGGGTGATCGCACGCGTCCTGTCCGAGGCCAGCGACCATCCCGATGTGGAGGAGCTGTACCGGCGCGCCGCCACGCTCGACCCGCGCATCTCGATCGCCACCGTCTATCGCACCGTTCGCCTGTTCGAGGAGCAGGGCATCCTGGAACGCCGCGATTTCGGGGGCGGGCGCGCCCGCTATGAACCGACCGAGGATGGCGGCCATCACTATCACCTGATCGACGTCGAATCGGGCAAGGTCGTCGAGTTCCAGGACGAGGAGCACGAGCGCCTGATGCATGCCATCGCCGCCCGGCTCGGCTTCGACCTGGTCTCCCTGCGTCTTGAACTGTTCGGCCGCCGGCGCGAGGCCGCGCAACCCGCCCGCGAACGCCCCGCCCACCATGGCACCGCGCAGGCGGGGCCGGACGATACACCCGACAACAGGCCCTGCTGATGAGCGACGACGCCCCAGCCACCCCATCCCGGGTCTCGCCCTTCCCCGAATTGCGGGCCGGCAATCTCGGCGTGCGCACCGCCACCACGGATGCCGAGATCGATGCCGTGCAGTCGCTGCGCTATCGCGTGTTCTACCAGGAAATGGGCGCGACCGCCGATGCCGAGGCCGCCCGCGCCGCACGCGACCGCGATGCCTATGACAATGTCGCCGACCACCTGCTGGTGGTCGACCATGCGATCGGACCGGGACCGGAAGGCGTCGTCGGCACCTATCGGCTGATCCGGCGCGATGCGGCGCGCCGGCTGGGCCGCTTCTACTCCGAAGACGAGTACGACATCAGCCGGATCGAGCGATTCGAGGGCGAGATCCTGGAACTCGGCCGGTCCTGCGTGCATGTCGACTATCGCAGCCGCCAGGTCATGCAATTGCTGTGGGGCGGGATCGCCGCCTACGTCTTTCATTACCGGATAGACCTGATGTTCGGCTGCGCCAGCCTGCCCGGAACCGACCCGGACGTACTGGCGAGCGAGCTGACCTATCTGTACTACAACCACCTGGCCCCGCCGTCGCTGCGCCCGCGCGCCCTGCCTCATCGCTATATCGAGATGCGCCGGCTCGACCCGGACGAGATCGACCGCCGCCGCGCCCTGACCCTGCTGCCGCCGCTGATCAAGGGGTATCTGCGGCTGGGCGGATTCGTCGGCGATGGCGCGGTGATCGATCCGCAGTTCAACACCACCGATGTCGCGGTCGTCGTGAAGACCGACCAGGTGACGGACAAGTACTATCGCCACTACGAACGACAGGTGCGCGACGCGTCCAACTGAGCGGAACGACATCCTGTCCATGACCCAAGGCGGACCGCGTGCCAGGCTGAGCGCGCTGAGGGGCTTCCGTGCCGACCTCGCCGCCCTGGGCCTGGGCGCGGCGACCGCCCTCGCACTGCCGCCGATCCACCTGCTGCCCCTGCTGGCGGCCACGCTGCCGGGCCTTCTGGTGCTGGTCGACACCGCGCCATCCGCCATCGCCGCCGGACGCCGCGGCTGGTGGTTCGGCTTCGGGCTGAACCTGGTCGGGCTGTACTGGATCACCGAGGCGCTGCTGGTCGAAGCCGATAAATACTGGTTCCTGGTGCCGCTGGCCGTGCCCGGGGTGGCGGCGGTGCTGGCGATATTCGTCGCCCTGACCACCTGGACGGCGCGCCTGGCCCCCCCGGGCGGCCGCCGCCTGGCCGCCTTCGCCGGGGCGTGGACGCTGCTGGACCTCGCGCGGCAGTTCGTCGCAACCGGTTTTCCCTGGAACCCGCTGGGCAGTGTGTGGGAACTGCCCGGCCGGGCCGGCGATGTGATGATCCAACCCGCCGCCTGGGTGGGCGTGCACGGGCTGACCCTGGCCACCGTGCTGGTGGCCGGCGCCCTGGTGACCATGGGCTGGCGGGGGCGTGTTGCCGGGCTGGTCGCGCTAGCCGCCTGGGCCGGAATCGGCATCGCCCGCCTGTCCCCCGCCCTGCCCGCCGCGCCGGCGCTGTCGGTGATACTGGTGCAAGGAAACGTGCCGCAGGGCCAGAAATGGGACCGGGCGCTGATGGTGGACATCTTCAACCGCTATCTGCGGCTGACGCGCGACGCTGTCGCCGCCACCACCGGCGCCGCGGTGGTGATCTGGCCGGAAACCGCCGTCCCGTTCGCGCTGGAGATCGACCAGACCGCGCGGGAGATGATCGCCGAGGCGGCGGGCCAGCAACCGGCGCTGGTCGGCGGGGTCCGGTTCGGTTCGGCGGACCAGCGCCCGCGCAACAGCCTGTTCGCGATCCTGCCCGGCGGCATCACGGCGGCGATCTATGACAAGTGGCACCTGGTCCCGTTCGGTGAATACCAGCCCGACTGGATTCCGCTGGAACTGCGGATGGGTCCCAGCGGATTCGCCGCCGGGCCTGGGCCGCGGACGCTGCACGTGCCGGGACTGCCGCCGCTGGGGCCGCTGATCTGCTACGAGGCGATCTTCCCGGCCGAGGGCGTCGACCGGCAGGATCGGCCTGCCTGGCTGGTGAATGTGACCAACGACGCCTGGTTCGGCAACTCGACCGGGCCGCGCCAGCACCTGGCGGCGGCGCGGCTGCGGGCGGTCGAGGAAGGACTGCCGGTCGTGCGTGCCGCGAACACTGGAATATCGGCAGTATTCGACCCCCGAGGCCGCGAGGTTGCACGACTCGGCATGAATGAAACCGGGTTTCTGACAATTCAGTTGCCCCCGGCGCTGCCAGCGACCATGTTTGCTCAAGTTGGGTTGTATACCCCTCTGGTTGCAGGAATCCTTGCACTGGTCGCCGGTTTCCTGACACGCCGCCTGACGCGAATGTAACGCCCGAAGACTGAGTTTTATTTCATTTTGTGACTTCATTATCAGTTTACGGGACCAATCCGTGGGTTTCTTCCTTCTCATTGACAATTCTTGGTTGTGTCGGTAAAAACATGTGAACGGGGTCACTCAATCGCGCGTCGCCTGTATCGTATGGCTGTCGCCGCTTTCTGATGACCATCCGATCGGGTAACGGAAGAGGGGCGAGTTCATGGCTGGTGCCGATCAGGCTATCGCGACTGAACGTGAAGGGCGGCCAAGCCCGATCGACGTCCATGTCGGTTCGCGGATCCGGCTGCGCCGCACCCTCATGGGCATGTCACAGGAGCGTCTCGGCGAAGCGCTCGGCCTGACGTTCCAGCAGGTCCAGAAATATGAACGCGGGGTGAACCGGGTCGGCGCGTCCCGGCTGTTCGACCTGTCCCGCGTGCTGGATGTGCCGATCAGCTTCTTCTTCGACGACATGCCCGACAGCCTGACCTCCACCTTCGGCGGCGCCCAGTCCCGCCGAGCGGGAGGGTCGTCGGAAAGCCAGGATCCGTTCGGGGATGATACGCTGAACCGGCGGGAAACGCTGGAGCTGGTGCGCGCCTATTACCGGATCACCGATCCGTCGGTGCGCAAGCGCGTGTTCGACCTGATCAAGTCGATGGGTCCGCCCGACGCCTGAACCGGAAGGCCGGACGCAGATCCGGCCTTTTACCCAGGGTCACGCAACTGCGGATTGTCGAAGCGCGGGTTGCGCATATCCACCAGTGCCTCACGCAAGGCATCGGCAAGATCGCGCTTCTCGGCTTCCCCCAGCACCGCGCCGATCTCCTCCCGCGCCGAACGATGGGACAGCCACAGCCGCGGGGCCTGCCCGGACATCTCCTCCAGCGTCACCGACAGCCAGGCGGCGGGCAAGGACCGCTCCGCCCGCTTGCCCCTGGGATCCGTCCGCACGATCCGCACGGCATCACGGTGCAGCGTGACCAGTTCCATCGCGCGGGCCGAGCGCTGGCTGAAGTACAGCATGACGCCGGCCAGCAGCACTTCGCCCACGCTGAACAGGATCACCGGCCAGGCGCCGATCAGCCAGAACCGCAGGGCAACGACCGCGCTCAGCATCGCGATCCCGCCCAGCAGCCAGCGTGTCCCGACGCGCGAGAGGCTGCGATACGGCGTGATCACGGCGCGGAACAGCGCCGGCTCGTCATGCTGGTGCGATGTGGCCGTCATCGGGGCATTGTACCGCCATCCACGCCGCGCGGGAATGCCCGCCCCCTTGTCCCGTCCGGACGATCGCGCCACAACCGCAACCATGACGGCCAGGCCCCGCCCCGCTGCAAAGCCCCGCACTGCTGCAAAGCGGCACAAACCCAGCGCGATGCCCGCCGCGGATGTGCGCGCCTTCATCGAGGCGCTGGCCCAGGCGAACCCCGCCCCGGAAACCGAGCTGGACTTCGCCGACCCGTTCACCCTGCTGGTCGCGGTGGTGCTGTCGGCGCAGGCGACCGATGTGTCGGTGAACAAGGCGACCGCCGGGCTGTACCGGGAAGCCTCGACGCCCGAGGCGATGGTGCGGCTGGGTGTCGAGGGCGTGGCGCGCCATATCCGCTCGATCGGGCTGTGGCAGGGCAAGGCAAGGAATGTCGTGGCGCTGTCCCAGGCGCTGATCGAGCAGTATGGCGGGCAGGTCCCGCACGACCGTGCGGCGCTGGAGGCGTTGCCGGGGGTCGGGCGCAAGACGGCCAATGTCGTGCTGAACGTGGCGTTCGGCGAGAGCACGATGGCGGTCGATACCCATATCTTCCGCATCGGCAACCGCACCGGGCTGGCGCCCGGCAAGACCACCCGCGCGGTCGAGGACGGGCTGGTCAAGCGCATCCCGCCCGCGTTGCTGCGCGACTCGCATCACTGGCTGATCCTGTTCGGCCGCTATGTCTGCAAGGCGCGCCAGCCGGAGTGCTGGCGCTGTGTCGCCGCCACCTGGTGCCGCTATCCCGACAAGGCGACGGCGCCCCCGGTCAAGCCGCCGCGGAAGACCGCTTGATGAGCGTCATGCCGCCTTGCGCTGCCCGACCTCGGGCAGCCGCGTGACCTGCCGCACGCCAATGATCTGGCGCAGGTTGCCCTCCAGCAGATGCACCATCTCGACATCCAGGGCAGCCAGGGCGATCTCGACATGCATGCCTTGCGGCCCCATATGGGACCACATCCGGTCGGGCGTCAGGTCGCGCTTGGCGAAGGGTTGCAGCAGCCGCGGCAACAGCCCCGGCGAGGGGTCGGCGTCCAGCAGGAAACGGACGGCGACGGCGCGGTTGTCCGCGCAATATGATTCGAATGACATGAAGGGAACGCTCCGGCAGATCGCAGTGAGTTAGCGGCAGATGCCCGGCTGCTAGGCAGCCGGGTCGCTAATTCGGGCGATGCGGACATACGTCTCCATGCGCGGACTATAGCATCACGGCATGGGCCAGTCGAGTTCCGGCAAGCGGATCAGCGGCACCTGGCGCATGGACAATGTGCGAAACTGCAGCGTCAGCGGCACCTCCACCTCGATCGGGTCGTTTCCGCTTGGCGCGCTTGCCAGCAGCGACAGCACCGCCTTGGCGGCCTTGGCGGCAGACCGGGTCAGCACGCCGTTGCCCGACAGCGCGTCCAGCGTCGCGTCATAGCCGATCAGGCGGCTGGTCCCCGCCCCCATGGGCTGCAACTGGTCGTCCAGCGCCAGGGTGGCCGCACCCGAAACCGACAGCGGTCCCCAGGCCAGGTTGAATTTCTGCACCTCCAGCGATCCGCCGCCGTCACGCCAGGCGGTCGCGAAGCTGGTGATGGACGCGGTGGCGGGCCACGGTCCATCCAGCGCGCCATCGACGGTGATCGACGCCATGGTGGGGCCGAGCGGCCAGCGGACATGGGTGGGCAGTCCGATGGTGTCGGCGTTGACCGAGAACGCGACCGCCGCCTCACCGGCTTGGGCGGCCGGGGTGATGTCGGCATGGCAGGTGATCTGGCCGACCGTCAGCGATTCCGAGCTGTCGCCGTCCGCCGGCAACGCGGCGCGCAGCCGGCTGACCAGCAAATCGATGCTGGTCGTCTTCAGGTCGGGCTGCAGCGGCACGGTCAGGTGCATGTCCTCGGCCACGAATGGCAGGTCGGGTCCGCCGGCGAAGCGCAGCCGCTGCACGCCGATCGGCGTGAGGTGCAGCGTCCAGGGATCCAGCGCGTCGACGCGCAGCACCAGGCGCTTGACGTCCCAGAAGAAGCCGCCGGGCATGACGGGTTCGCCGCCCGAGACGGCCAGGTCGGTCACGGTCAGGGTGGCGGCGAACGGCAGGCCGCCGAAGGTCACCGCACCCGATGCGACGGTCAGCCCGCGCGCCCGGGCGTCGGCGATCCAGGCCTGAAACCCTGCCTCCAGCCTGGAGGTGGCCACGTGCCAGAACAGGACGGCCGCGATCAGCACAATGACCGGCAGCGCGATAAGCCCTGTCCACAACCTCCGACGCATGCAGCCTCGCGCAACCCGTAACGCAATTCTTATAGCAGCCGATGGCGGGGTTGGCTTGCCCATAGATCGGGGCCGGGCATCGCGTCTTGCGGACACCACAACCTATGCGGGAATAACTTATTCATCCCCAGCCGCAAAACGTGTCATGTCGCGGCGCACAATAATAATATTATGTGTGTTATCAATGTTATAAAGGTGGTTTCTGCAATTCATCTTCAAGTTGCAGGGAACATCGTGCACAGACTTATCCACAGGGCGGTGCCGCCGTCGGAGGCCGGGACAATTCCTGCGTCAGGCGGGCCATCAGCTCCTCGCGGCGCAGGCCTTGCGGCAGCGGCGGGCGAATCACGATCCGGATGGTGCCGGGATGCTTGTGGAACGCCCGACGCCCCCAGCAGCGGCCCGAATCGGTCAGCACCGGCACCACCGGCAACCGCGTCCGCGCCGCCAGCGCGGCAACGCCGGGCTGCAGCGGCAGCATGTGGTCGGCATCCCCGCGGGTGCCCTCGGGGAAGATCACGATCCGCCGTTCCTCGCGCACCGCCCGATCCCCCTCGCGCATCAACAGGCGGATGGTCGCGGCCCCGCCGGCGCGGTCGATCGGGATCATGCCGGTGGACCGCAGCAGCATCCCGAACAGCGGGATGCGCAGCAATTCCTGCTTCAGCACATAACAGCAGCGCGGCACCAGGGTCAGCCAGACCAGCGTGTCGAACGCCGACTGGTGCCGCGACGCGATCAGCACCGCCCCGCTGCCCAGGTGCTGCCGCCCCGTCACGTCCAGGCGGATGCCGCAGATCACCCGCGCCAGCCAGACCACGCAGCCGGCCCAGAACTCGGCCAGCGTCAGCACCCGGCCGGGGGCAACGGCGAGAATCACCAGCCCCGGGAAGATCAGGATCGTCGTCAAACCGAAGAACGCGACGTTGAAAAGCACGGAACGCAGGAAGATCATCCGATGGGCTGTCCGGTCGTTGCCTGCCCGGCGCGGGGCAGGTCGCGGGCCGGCAACCAGGTCGAAAGCCCGGTCACCGCCGCGAGGTATTTCGTATATTCCTCGACCAGCGTCCGCAGGGACACCGTGCGGGGACGGTCGGGGCCGGCGGAAACCAGCACCGGATAGGCATACAGCGTCACCTCGGGCATGGCGCGCCGCAACTCGGCCAGCGCCCGCGGCATGTGATAATAGGCAGTTACCACGATCAGCGAGCGCACCCCATGGGCCTGCACCCAGGCCCGCGTCTCGGCCGCGTTGCCGCGCGTCGAGGCGGCGTTGCGCCCCAGCGTCACCCGTGACGCGAACGGCGCCGGTTCCAGCCCGGCGCGATGCGCCAGGGCCGCCAGGTCGGTGCCGCCGCCGATGCCGGAAATCAGCAGCCTCTGGCCGCGATCCTCGGCCAGCAGGCGCAGCGCCGTCTCGACCCGCGCCGCACCGCCGGTCAGGGCGACGATGCCGTCGGACACCGGCGGCGGGGGCACGGGCCGGTCCGCGACATGGATGAACCAGCCGAGGCCCGCGACCCAGGCGCCGACCAGGCCGGCCATCATCAGCGCGGCCAGGCGCCACCAGCGGCGGCGCGGGGCAGGCATGGTCCTGCTGGGCACGGTTCCGCTCATGGCAGGCGGCGCAGCCAGCGGCGGACCGTGCCCTGCGCGGTCAGGAAGCCGATCGCGGCCGCGGCCATCGGCAGGCCCGGCAGCGCCAGCCACAGCTCCATGGGCAGGGTCGCGAAGATGTCGGCGACGGTCTCGTTCTCGGGCGGCGCGCCGGCGAAGGGCGCGGCCAGCTGCGCCAGGGCCAGCAGAACCGGCATCGCCAGGATGGCCCCGCCCAGGCCGCCCGCGGCCGCCAGCATCGTCGCCCGCGCGGCGAAGCGCCCGGCGATGAACCCGTCCGTCGCCCCCAGGCCGTGGACGATCTCGATCGCTTCCCGCCGCGACGACAGCCCGGCCCGCGTCGCCACCGCGATCACCGTCGCCGCGACGGCGGCCACCAGCAGCAATGCCAGGCCCGAGCAGGCCTGCAGGCTCCAGGCCAGAGCCGCCAGCCGGCGCACCCAGATGCCGTGATCCTCGACCAGCGTGCCCGGCGCGGCCGCCTCCAGCCGCTGTGCCAGCGGCTTCAGCTCCACCTTTCCGGTCAGCCGCACCGCCACCACCGCGGGCAGCGGCACCGCCAGCCTCTCGGCGCCCACGCCCAGCCAGGGGCGCAGCAATTCACCCAGCTCCTCGTCGGGCAGCGGGCGGGCCGAGGCGATCCCCGGCGTGCCGGTCAACAGCGTCAGCACCGCGGCCAGGCGAGCCCCGCCGCCCTGCGCCGCCGAGGCCTTGGGCTGCGGCACCTGCACCGTCAGCGCCGATCCCGCACCTTCCTGCCAGTGCCGGGTCAGCGACGCCGCGCCGGTCCAGCCGGCCAGCGCCAGTGCGGCCAGGAACGCCATCGCCGCCACCAGGAAGGGCAGCATCCGGTCGGACAGGGCACGCCGCAGGCCCAGCTCGTCGAAGCCGGATGGGCGGAGGGAGGCGACACGGGCCATGGGTCAGTCATGCCCGATCAGGCGGCCATGCGACAGCCGCAGCGCGATGGCCGGGTGGCGCGCGACCAGACCGTCGTTGTGGGTCGCGACGATCACCGTCGTGCCCAGCCGGTTCATCTCATGAAACAACGTCATCAGCCGCTCGGCCTGTTCCTCGTCCAGGTTGCCGGTCGGTTCGTCGGCCAGCAGCAGCGCCGGGCGGGTGATCACCGCCCGGGCGATGGCGACGCGCTGCTGTTCCCCGCCCGACAGTTCGGCGGGGCGGGCGGTCAGCTTCCGCGCCAGGCCGACCCAGCGCAGCATCTCGGTGACATCGGCCCTGACCTGCCCCTCGGGCCGGCCGGACAGGCGCAGCGGCAGGGCCACATTGTCGAACGCCGACAGGTGCGCCAGCAGCCGGAAGTCCTGGAACACCACGCCGATGCGCCGGCGCAGCCCCGGCAGGTCCCGCCGCTTCGCCGCCTGGATCTCGGTGCCCATGATCGACAGCCGCCCGCGGCTGGGCCGCACCGCCAGGTACATCAGCCGCAGCATGCTGGTCTTGCCGGCGCCCGACGGGCCCAGCAGCCAGCGAAACTCCCCCGCGGGCACGCGGAAGCTGACGTCCCGCAGAACCTCGATCGCCGCCTTGTCAGCCGAGGGACGGCCGTACTGCAGGCCCACCGCCTCGAATCGGATCATGCCAGCGCCTCTCCAACGCCCGGGTCTTGTGCCACCGCAACACGCGGGCCGGAACCGATTCGTCGTGGCCCGGTTGAGATGATAGACTGTCCCGGTCCCTGTCAGGAGCCTTCCGCCCGTGCGCCTCGCATGCCCGTCCTGCGCCGCCGCGTATGAGATTCCGGACCGGATGCTGACCGCCGGGCGCCCGCTGCGCTGCGCCCGCTGCGGACACCAATGGGCCTATCAGGCACCGGCGGGCGAACCGGGCCTGGCACCGGCGACCGAGGCACCGGTCATCGGGACACCGGCCATCGGGGCATCGGCCATCGGGGCATCGGACACCGGACCGCCATCCCCGCCGATACGCGCCCAGGCCGCGCCCGCGGATGCGGATCGGCCGGCGCCGGAGCCGCCGCCGGAAGGCCCCACCGCGTTCGCCGCGATGGACCGTCTGGGGCTGACCAGCAAGCCCGCGCCGGAAACCGGCCGCGCCGCCCTGCGCGCCGCCTGGGCCGCCAGTATCCTGGTGCTGATCCTGGCCGCAGCCGCCGGCTATACGTGGCGCGATGGGCTGATGCAGGCCTGGCCGCCCAGCCAGCGCGTCTATGCCGCGCTTGGCCTGCCGGTTGCCCAGGCAACAACCGAGGTACCGGCCGGAGTACCGAGCGGGGCACCGACCGAGCGGGCACAAGCCGGGCACTGATCCCGCGCCGTTATCCGATCACGGTCCACGTGGGCTGGTATCAGTTGTAGCGCCAGAAACGGGTATCCGCGGCGCCCGGATCATAGTTGGGATCGACGCTCTGCCCGACATCCTCGTTCTGGAAGCTGCCGCGCGCGCCTTCGTCGCTCGTCGGTCTGAT
>CAYZKM010000003.1:0-36358 GCA_964478525.1 uncultured Bifidobacterium sp. | reverse complement strand
TGACGATCGGCAGCACATGCAGGTTCTCGCCATCGTCGACCACCCGCACGATCTCGGTCGCGAAGCGGATCGGCGCGCCTTCCAGCAACCCGCCGGCCAGGCCGAGGGTCCAGGCATTCAGCTTCTCGACGGCCTGCATCTCGGGCGGGCGGCGCGGCGCGGCCATCGGCCGTCCGTCGGGAAAGAACCCGCTGCCTTGCGCGTCGGCCGGTGGCGATCCGGCCGCCAGCAGCGCGAACAGGACCGCGAGTAATCGGATGATTCGAGCCGACGCCTTCACTTCACCACCCCATGCTGGCCGGTCATCCGATGCGGGCGGGACAGGGCCATGCCTGGGTCCGCGCCCGGCCTTGTTGCACGACCGTGCCGAGCGGGTATTTCCCGCGGATGGGGTGAGGATATGCCGCATGGAGCGGGGCGGGAGAGATTCGGAATCTACCTAGGCCGGGCGGCAACGGCGCCCCACCCTGGCGGCTGTTGGCGGCGCCTGCGGCTGCCGGTATGAAGGGGCCTTACCTGGGGAGCGAAGCAATGGCCACAACCACATTCAAGGTCGGCGACATCACCATCCATCGCGTGGTGGAACAGGAGGCGCCGTTCTTCGATCCGCTGGAATTCTTCCCGACCCTGACCAAGGAGGTTCTGGAGGAGAACCGGGGCTGGATGACCGAGGGCGGCTACCTGGACGCCAACGGCCAGATGGTGCTGTGCATCCAGTCCTACCTGGTGCAGACGCCGCATCACAACATCCTGATCGACAGCTGCGTGGGCAACCACAAGCCGCGCCCGACGCGCCCGTTCTGGAACATGCTGGATTCCGACCGTTTCGAACGAAACCTTGCCGCTACCGGCGTCTCGGTCGACCAGATCGACTATGTGATGTGCACCCATCTGCACGTCGACCATGTCGGCTGGAACACCAGGCTGGATAACGGGCGCTGGGTGCCGACTTTTCCGAAGGCGAAATACGTCTTCACCGACAAGGAACTGGCCTACTGGACCGAGACCGAGAAGAAGGATGGCTCTGCTGCGCCATGGATCACGGACTCGGTGCTGCCCATCGTTGCGGCGAAGCGGGAGCAGGTGGTCACCAGCAGCCACGAGTTCAGCGACATCGTAAAGCTGCTGCCCACGCCTGGCCACACGATCGATCACTACTCGGTGCAGGTGGGCAAGCCCGGCGCGGATGCGGTCATCACCGGCGACATGATCCATTCACCGATCCAGGCCCGCTATCCGGACCTGGGCATGCGGGTCGACTACAACTCCCCCCAGGCCGGGGACTCCCGCCGCAAGCTGTTCAGCTGCCTGTGCGACACGTCTACGCTGGTGTGCACGGCGCATTTCCCGTCCCCTTCCTCGGGCCGGATCAAGCGCTGGGGTGACGGCTTCAAGTTCGAGCGTGTCTGAGCACCGGACCACAGGAAAGGGAAAGCACCATGTCCGCAACCGCCGGGATGCCGGTACTGGACCACGAGCTGGCCGAGGACGAACTGGCCTGGACCAGAGCCGTATACGATGATTTCGCCAGGGCCCGCGCCCTGGGCGGGGCGGGGTTCAACCCCAAGGAAGCATTGCGGGAGATCCTGGCGCAGGACAAGCACCGCCTGCCGACGCCGATGGATCTGACGGGGCCTGGACCGTGGCGGAATGGCCGTAACGCCCATGGCCGCCTGGTGGCCGCGGTGTTCCTGCCCAAGGTCGAACTGCACCGGCACGAGAAAAGCCGCACCGACCAGTTTCCGATCTATGTGAACGGGGCGGCCGAGGGATTCTCGTTGGACGAGGCCGGCCAGCCGGTGCTGACGCCGGTCACCGGCGGGTCGCATTTCCACAACACGCCCGATGCGCCCCATGCCTTCCTGCCGAAGGTCGGCCAGCCCATCCCGGATGACTGGGAAATCGCCTTCATCGCCATCACGCCGCGCAACCTGCGCGAGGATACGCAGCGCGTGTCCGACGAGGTCCGCGCCGCCTACCAGCGCGCCACCGGCCGCGAGGCCCCGATCGGCGTTTAGCGCATGATCCCGCTGAGCGGAATCGTGGCAGCGGGTGAATCATGCGATCAAACAATAAGATAGCGCGCGCTGACCGTTTACGGTCAGATGGAAAGCGCGCTAGCCATCGGCGTCTGGCCAAAAAACAACCCGGCGCGGTGGCCGCGCCGGGTGTCTGGTCGGGTCGTTGGCCGGGTCCGGATCAGGACGCCGGGCGCTTCATCTTGCACACCGTCGGCAGCGTCAGGTCGGCGCCGGTCAGCTTGGCTTCCGACTTCCAGCCCAGCCCGGTCTTCTCGGCGTCGTACTTGACGCCCCGCACGAACATCGCCTCGTGCAGCGGGCTGAGCAGTTGATGATCCGCCGCGCGCATCTCGTTCTCGTCGCCCATCATGTCCTTGACCTTCAGGCCTTCCAGCGCGAGGGCCACTTTCAGCGCGTCGGTCGATCCAGCCTTGTTGATCGCCATGGTCAGCATGTCGAACATGGTCACGTAGTCGAGCGGAATGAAGTTGAACGGCGCGCGCGCCTGGAAGCCCTTGACGAAAGCCTCGGCGGCGGCGTTGCCTTCCTCGACCGGCACGTTGTCATGGAATTCCATGATGGATGTCAGCCGGTTTTCTCCCGCCGGGCCGGTCGAGGTGGGGCCGCCGGGCTGATGCGCCAGGTAGGAATCATAGCGGATGTCCAGCCCCGCATCGTTGCCCGCCTTCATCAGCAGGTTCAGGTCGCGGTCGTAGTTGGACGTGACCAGGGACTGCGCGCCCGAGGCCTTGATCTTGGTGACATAGGGCGCGAAGTCCTGCACCTTGCCAAACGGCACCAGCTCATCCGCGACCACCTGGATATCCGGGCGATACTGCGCCAGGTATCGCTTGGTGGCCTTCTGCACGGATTGGCCGAACAGGTAGTCCTGATTCATCATATAGACGGTCTTGACCGTCTGCGGCAGCGTCTTCACCCGCGCGACGGCGCGCTGGTCGACATTCGCCGTGAAGCGGAAATGCCAGAAATCGCACTGCTCGTTCGTCAGCTCGGTCGCCAGCGCCCCGCAGTTCAGATACAGGATGCGGTTGCTGGGGTTGCGGGCATTGTGCTTGGCCACGCCGTCGATCATGGCCGATCCGACATTCGATCCGACGCAGTGCATGACGAAGGGCATGTTCTGGTCGGTGATCGTCTTCAGCGCGATCAGCGCCTCGGCCGGTTGCAGCTTGGAATCGAACGGGACCAGCTCGTATTTCTTGCCCAGCGGCCCGCCCTTGGCGTTGGCCAGTTCCAGAATGTAGGTGAAGACCTTCAGGAAGTTGTCCCCGGTCGTGGCGAACGGGCCCGACAGCGGATCAATGTAGCCGATCTTGATCGTGTCGGCGGCGGCGGCGGGTTGGGTGGTCACATGAGCGGCCGTCAGTGTGATGGCTGACAGTGCCGCGCCGGATATCAGGCGGCGCAGTTTCGACATTTCGTTCCTCCCGGCGGGTCTCCAGCGTCCCGCACGTCGGTCCCGAGACTACTGACCGCCCAGAAAGCAAGTCAATGCGGGCGGGTTGGCGGCCATTCCAAAATACTGGCCGCGCCGGTGATTCGCCCGCCGGGTGGTTTCATTCTCTCATGAGATCGTTATCCCGCTGTCCACCGCATAGACGTGCCCCGTTATCATCCGCGATTCCTCGGACCCCAGAAACACGGCCATGTTGGCGATGTCCTCGGGTTCGATCAGCCCGACCAGGTGCTGCGCGGCCATGCGGGAGACGCGGGGATTGCCGGCTTCCAGCCGCCCGCGCACGCGATCGGTCATCGTCGCCGAGGGCGCGATGGCGTTGACGCGCACTTTCTGCGGGGCGAACTCGACCGCCATCGATCGCGTGATGGCGGCAATCCCGCCCTTGGCGGCTGTGTAGCAATCCCGCCCCTGGATCCCCATCAGCGCGACATTGGACGCCATGTTGATCACGGACCCGCCGCCTGATGCGATGATCCGGGGAATGCCGAACCGGCAGCCGAGGAAGGTGCCGAACAGGTCAAGCCGGATCGCGCGCCAGAATTCTTCCAGCGGCACGTCGACGACGGTGCTGTCGACCGGGGTCGAACCGCCGGCATTGTTGTGCAGGATATGCAGGCCGCCGAATTCGCGCACGGCGGTCTCGATCGCGGCCTGCACGCTGTCTTCCCGTGTCACGTCGGTGGTGACCGCGATGCAGGCCCCGCCTGCCTGCGTCACGATATGAGCGGTCTGTTCGCCGGATGCGGCGTTGATTTCAGCGACAACGATCTTGGCGCCCTCGGCGGCCATCGCGCGTGCCGTGGCCCGCCCGATGCCGGTTCCCGCGCCGGTGATCAGGGCGATCTTGCCATCCAGACGTCCCATGACGATTCCCTTTGCAGATTGTTGGAACGAATCGTCCAGCCGGCAGGATGGTGTGTCAATCTCGGCGGCATCAGAGTAATTGAATACCGTATCCTGTGTGGTGTGCCGTATCATGGCATCGGGCCGGTCACGTGTGCCATCCATCTGATGACAACTGCCGTTGCGGGTGGCTTGGCGGGCCGCGGGGGATATTGCGTAAAATGCAATGAAACCAACTGGTAACCGCTCGGCTCTCAGGTATCGGGTGCGCGCCAAATCATGAGATCGGTCCCGCGCACCGAGGCCGATGGGCGCTGTCGCGTGGGGCGGTCAATGAAAGCGGTCAATGAAATCTGACGAAATATGGTCAAAACCGTCGGAGTGATGCGGTCGGCGGAATGTAAACGTCGGGTTTACAACAAGATAGCTGTTTTCGTTGGGGACAGTCCGAAAAAAGAGCTCTTGCGTTCTCATTTCCGGTCTGCGAGATTCATGAAGAGGTCTAAGCGATCAAAATAATTCTCGGAATTTTGCACGGTTTCATCGTGCTCCGGCCACCGACAAGAGCCGCAAAGGCCGTCCTTCGCCAGGGAGTAGTCTGGAGGAAGCGATTCGAGGCCGAGCGTGGGATGGGACGTGCGATCAGGAGCGTCGCACTATGCGTTGGCCGTTCGATCAAGGCACATCCCTGGGAACCGAACGTCTGCGGAACCGCCACGAGCGTCGGCGGGCCAGGCGGCTTGGCGCCAAGACGCGCCAGCCAAGCCCGCTGCTGTTCGAGACGCTGGAACAGCGGCTGCTGCTGAGCGGCACGCCGCTGCCCGTCGGTACCGTCCTGTCGAGTGATACGGCGCCCGCGATCGTGCAGGATGCCGATGGCACACAGCTGAACGTTGCGGTGACGGGCGCCGGACACTGGCAGGTGGTGCAGGGTGTCGACGCGCCCGAGGTGACGTTTACCGCCACCACCGCCGGTTCCGCGATCGCAATGACCACGACCGGCGGCGACGGTCGCTTCCTGATCGGCGGCCTGGAGGTCGACAGTTCGGCGAAATCACTGACCGGCACGGGCATCGACCTGCAGGGTTTCGTGAACATCAAGGCCACCATCGGCTCGTTCAGCATCGGCGATGTGGCGGCCAACAGTACGGCCTCGTTCGACGATTCCGCGGGACGTTTCGATACCGATCGGCTGGTGATCGGGAACACCGGTTCGGCAAGCCTGACGGTGGAGGCCGGTGGGCGCCTGATCACCGAACCGCATGATGGCACCGGTGTGGCGGCCGAGATCGCCGCGGCGGCCGGTTCCGCCGGTTCCCAGGCGACCGTCAAGGGCACCGGCTCGTTGTGGCAGATCGGCGGCGAGCTGGTTGTTGGTGGCGGTGCGAGCGGCACCCTGTCGGTGGCGGCGGGTGGTGCGGTGATTGCCTCCTCGCTGACCGCGGGCGAGGCTGCTGGCGGCGTCGGGATCATTTCGGTCATTGGTGCCGGCAGCCGGCTGTCGACGACGGGCGAGCTGGCGATCGGTGATGCCGGATCGTCGACCCTGACCATCAACGACCATGGCATCGTCACCGCGGGCAGCGCGGTGTTCGGTGCGCAGAAGACCGGGTCGGCCGTCATCAACCTGACCGGTGCCGGGGCCGAGCTGGACGTGGCGGGAACCCTGACGCTGGGTGGGGCCGGTTCGGCGACGCTGGTGCTGGGCAAGGGGGCGACGCTGTCGGTGGGTGCGCTCAGCCTGGGCAAGGGCGGGCTGCTGACCTCGGCGGGGGGGGCGATTTCCGGGCTTACGCTGGGATCGCCGCCGGCGTTGACCGCCGCGCTGGCCAACCAGACGGGTGCCAAGGCGACCACGGATGCGACCATCACCGGCACGGTCACGGCACCATCCGGTCTCGCGACCCTGCGTGGCGGGCTGGGCGCCACCGCGGTGACCGGCTATGTCGACCTGACAGACCAGGTGGCGGCGAACGGGGCATTCACGCTGACGCCCGCGCAATTGGCCGCGATGAACGGCGGCACATTGCCGGATGGCAGCTATACGCTGCATCTGATCGCAATAGGGCGGGATGGACAGACGCGGACGGTCGATACGTCCTTCACGCTGGCGACGGCGGCGCCGGCGATCTCCTCGTTCGCGCTGGCAAACAGTTCCGAAACCGGGGCGCCGGGCAGCAATACCTCGGCGTATGCGCGGGTGGCGCTGACCGGCGTTGCCGATCCCGGCGCGACCCTGACGTTGAACGGCACATCGGTCGTCGCCGGCGCCGGCGGCGTGTTCCAGATCCCCGACGTGGACCTGGTTGCGGGGGCGAACAATTTCACCCTGACGGCAACGAACGCGGCCGGTCTGCAGACCTCGGCGAACCTGACGGTCACGCGCCAGGGCGTCACCGGGACCGACGTTTCGCTGACGTGGAACGAGGTCGCGCTGGACATCTGCAAGGCGTACAACCTGTACCCGGAAGACGTGACGCGTGTCCTGGCAATGGTCGGGCTTGCGCAGTACGACACGCTGGCCGCGATCGAGGGCACCGCATCGTTCCTGGTGCAACGGACCGCGAGCGGTCCGACCGACACCTCGCTGGCGCTGGCCCAGGCCGCCTATACGATCCTGGTGACACTGTTCCCGGCACAGAAGCAGGTTGCCGACGATGCGCTGGCGCCGACGCTGGCGGCGGTATCCGATGCAACGACCCGGGCGAACAGCATCGCGCTGGGCCAGGATATCGGCCAGACCACCGTTGCCATTCGCGCCACTGACGGCGCCGATGCGTTCGTTTCCTATGCGGGCGGCACCGATCTTGGTGAGTGGTCGCCGACCGCGCCGACATTCCAGGTGGCCGAGGACCCGCAATGGGGCAGCGTCACGCCGTTCGCCATCGGTTCCGCGGCGGACTACATGGCGCCGCCGCCGCCCGACATCACGTCGGCCGACTGGGCGGCCGCCTATAACCTGACGATCACCCTTGGTTCCGCGACCAGCACGGCGCGGACGGCGGACCAGACACAACAGGCGTTGTTCTGGGCCGATGGCGGCGGCAGTTCCAAGCCACCGGGCCATTGGAACAAGATCGCGCAGGCGGTTGCCGCGGCACAGGGCAACAGCCTGTCGGCGAATGTGCGGCTGTTCGCGCAGCTGAACACCGCGATGGCGGATGCGGCGATCGCCACCTGGCTGACCAAGTATACGTACGGGACCTGGCGGCCCATCCAGGCCGCGGCGGATGCCAGCCTGATCGGCAATCCGCTGGCCAGCTCGGTCGATGGGTGGACGCCGTTCCTCGTCACGCCGTCACACCCGGAATATGTTTCGGGCCATTCGACCTTCAGTGCCGCGGCTGCCGAGGTCCTGATCGCGACGTTCGGCGACAATGTCAGCTTCTCGGCGACGTCCGAGACATTGCCTGGTGTCACGCGCAACTTCACCAGTTTCAGCCAGGCCGTTGATGAAGCCGGGATGAGCCGTATCTATGGCGGTATTCACTTCTCGTTTTCGAACGACCAGGGCCAGATCGTAGGCCAGAAGGTCGGCGCCGCTGTCCTGGCGCGTTTCGCGCTGACCGAGGATACGCAGGGGCCAAGCGTCCTGGCAGCCGCCTCGCCGAGTGTCAGCAAGACCAATGTGACGCTGGCGGGGCAGGTGATCGACAATCTGTCCGGCGTTGCCGGTGCCACCTATCGGATCGATTCGGGTGCGGCCGCGGCCCTGGTACTGGATGCGGACGGCAGGTTCTCGATCAGCACGGTGCTGGCGGTCGATGGCACCGCCGATGGCGCGCATGTCATCACGATCTCGGCAACCGATGTCGCCGGCAATGCGTCTGCTGTTTTCACGCGTTCCTTCACGCTGGATACCAAGGCGCCGACCATCACGATGCCAAGCCTGGCCGATGGCGCGGTGCTGGATACGAAAAGCCGTGTGACCGGGACGGCCGATCCGACCGGCAGCACGCTGGTTGCGTTGAGCTACAAGATCGATGGCGGCATTACCCATCCGGTCGCGTTCGACCTGACGACTGGCACGTTCGATGATCCGCTGCCCGTCCGTGACCTGGGTATCGGCAGCCACACGCTTGTCCTGACAGCACAGGATGCGGCCGGCAACATCACGACGCTGACGCGCAACGTCACGGTAGCAGAACTCGCGCCATTCGCGATCACCGGCTTCACCCCGGATGCGGGATCGCTGGATGTCGGCGTGACGCAGCGCCCGCGGATCGAGTTTTCCCGGGCGATCAACATCTCGACTCTGACGGCGGCGAATTTCTATGCCACCAGGCCGGACGGATCGGTCCTCGCGACAACGATCGTTCCGGCGGCCGATGGCAGCTATGCCTGGCTGTTCTTCAACGACCCGATGCCGGGCGGGTCCGTGATCACCGTGCATGTCATCGGGTCGGGGATCCGCGCGGCGGCGGACGGCACCTTCCTGGATGCAACGAACACCGGCAATGGCGCCAGCACGCTGACGTTCAGCTTCACCACCGTCAGCACGGCGGGCGTCGCCAATACGAAGCTTGTCGGCCGGGTGGTCGATCCCGGCGACGACGCCCAGCCGATGACATACGACGATACCAGGCGCGGTCCCGACGGCATTCCACACACGGCGGACGACGTCTATCTGCACCCGATCGTGGGTGCGAGAGTGTCGATCATCGGGCAGTCGACGGTGGTTTTCACCGATGCCAACGGGTATTTCGAGCTGGACGACATACCGGCCGGCGACGTCAAGCTGGTAATCGACGGGCGAACCGCGACCAATGCGCCGGCGACCTATTTCTGGCCCGAAATGGTCATGGACCTGACCATCAAGCCGGGCATCACCAACACGCCCATGAGCAGCATGGGGTCGGCCGAAGAGCAGGCCGCCAATATCGGCATCCAGGCGACGTTCCTGCCGCGCGTCGATAGTTCCGCCCTGCAGACCGTCAATACAACGGGAACGACAACCGTCACGGCGACACTGAACGCGGCACCAACGCTGACGGACGAGGAACGCAGCAATCTCAGTCTGACGGTCCAGGCCGGCACGGCGCTGGGCGCCGACGGCAAGCCGCTGGACAACGTCCAGATCGGCGTGGCAACGGTCGATCCGCTGCTGGTGCGCGACATGCTTCCGGCGGGCGTGCTGGAGCACACGTTCGACATCACCATCCAGGCGCCGGGTGTCAGCACCTTCAGCGCGCCGGTGGAGATCAAGTTCCCCAACGTGTTCAACGCGGCGCCCGGCACCAAGCTGAACGTGCTGTCGTTCGACCATACGACGGGGCGGCTGGTGATCAACGGCACGGCGACCGTGTCGGCGGATGGCAAGTACGCGATTTCCGACCCGGGCCAGGGCGTCATCGCACCCGGTTGGCACGGCCTGACCCCACCTGGTGATTGTGGGGGATCGGGCGGACCGCCCGCGCCGCCGCCGCCGCCGACGCCGAATGACACGACGCACGAGAATGATCCGGAATCGCTGCCACTGATCCTGGATGAGAGCGGGTCTTTCTCGCGCAGCTGGACCGCGCCCGCACCGCTGCCCGGAACGGTTCCCGGCCCGCCGCCCTCGCCGGGTGACTGCCCGACGCCGCCGGCCGATCCGCCGGGTCAGAAGCAGCCGTTCGAGACCGTGACGATCGAAATCACCGGTCCGCTCGCTGAGTACATGAAGGCCACCGGCAACCTGCCGCTGACGACGCAAAGTTTCACGCTGACGGCCGGCGCCGGCAACACGAAGACGTTCTCGATGTCGGCGAAGACGTTCGCCGAACTGCTGCCGGGTGGTTTCAAATCGATTGAAACCAACATCCTGTACGGCAGCAAGATCCGCATCACCGATGTGACCGGTGCGTCGGATGGTTCGACCCATACCGAGATTTCCACCTATTTCCTGTATCGCTTCCTCGACACGACGGACGACCAGCATTCCGACGGCACCATGTCGTTCGCCCAGACGATCAATGATGGCCCGGTAAAGACCTATCGTGCCAACCCGCTGACGCTGAAGGTAGGCGGCGGCGATCCGACGCTGGAACTGGACAACAAGACCAACTTCTATTCGGCCAATCTGCTGGGTGAGGTGTGGTTCGACCCGACCCAGGTCGGTGACAACCTGACCGCGGGTATCGACATCAAGAATCCGTTGAACGGAAAATCCGCTGGCCAGATCAAGGTCGCCGGCAAGGGCGTGCAGGAGCAGGGCTATTTCATCGACCAGACCTCGTTCGATACGCTGCTGGCGGATATGGCGGCCGATACCAAGGCCGTAAAATATCCGAGCCTGACCGCGTCCGATCGCGCCCTGATCGACACGAAGGCTGAACGCGACACGATCTTTGGGCTGATCCAGGCGCAGACGACGGCGATCTTCACCGACGGACAACTGCAAAGCGGGATCTACGAATCCTCGACCCAGGCCGGCAATGTCCTGAACATCGCCTTCGTGCAGGGCGCGAACCCGTCACCCGGCAACGGCTGGCCTCTGGGTGGCGCGGTCGGTGCGCTGACCTCGGCCGACGTCGACCTGGCCGCTCTGGTGGACCTGAACAAGAATGCCGGCGACTACAGCCAGCACCAGCGCGCCTTCCTGACCTCGAAATACGTCAACAACCAGCTGGGCGGGAACATCAACTTCTACCTCGATAATTTCTTCGAGGGCCAGTTTGGCATGGATACGAATGCCAAGATCAAGTACGCGATGGGCATGAACGATGCCCACGAGATCGGGCATCATCTGGGTCTGTTCCACACCGGTACAAGCTCGACCGTCTATGTCTACAAGGGCTCGGGCGGCGAAACCGACATCATGCGCCAGGGGCTGTACCTGGCCGATACGCAGAAGTTCGGCAAGACCGATGCTGCGGCGAAGATCGGCCTGCACATGAACTACTCGCTGGCCGAGGTCGATACTGCGCTGGCCTATTACGCCGCCTATCAGGCAGCACGCACGGCCAATCCCGGATGGTATGGCAACACGGCTGGTGCTGACTCGTCGGATTCCGGACCAGCGGTGACACCAGAAGTGACGCCGTTCCTGTCCGTGCTGAACCAGGACCTCGGCGTCATCGGGTCGACGTTCGATATGGGTACCGTGGTGGCCGATGGCGCCGGCGGTGCGACGTTCAGCACGACCTGGCAGATCGCGAATCTGGGCGTCGGCTCGCTGAAGCTGACGGGGATCAAAGGCGCTGATACCCTGGCCGGGATCAGCTATACGACTGACCTGATCAACACCGGAATCGATGGCGGGACGTCAAAGGGCCTGACTCTGACGTTCGATCCAAGCCATGCCGGCAATTTCAGCAACGTGCTGGAGTTCACGACCGAGCACGGGCAGGTCGTCGACATCACTCTGACGGGGACTGCCATCACGGCTGGCCCGTCGCTGAAATTTGATATCATCAACAACAATCTTGGTGGCGCAAAGGTGGATTCCGGCGCCGTCACATCAAGTTCCGTCGGGCGCATCACCAATGTCGGCGCACAGGATTTGGTGATATCCGACATCTCCATGATTTCCGGCGCTTCTGATTTCAGCCTGTCCGGCTGGTCAGGCAAGTCGGTCACACTGAAAACCAATGAAAGCCTGGTGATCGGCGGTGCATTCGATCCGTCCGATGCCGGCCTGCGCCTGGGACAGTTCAGTATCAAGTCGAACGACAGCGCCACGCCGAATTTCGTCGGAAGCATGGTCGGCACCGGCTATACGTCGATCCTGTACCCCGAATGGGGCAAGGATTATGTGTCGGTCGATTATCCCGATACGCCCACCACGCCGGCGTTGCGGACTGTCAGCGACACCAAAGGCAACTTCAGTTTCTTCCTGCCGTCATTGACCGACTATCACGTTTCGGTATTCGACCCGACGACGGGCCTCATCGCTGCGGATTACGGCACGACACCGGCGTCCGGAACCGGCACAAACCTCAGCAGTGGCCTGGTGTTCCGCGCGTCCACCGCGCAGGATTCGGATTTTGACGGGCTGCCTGATGATATCGAGGCCACCGTCGGCACCAACCGCGCGCGCAAGGATACCGATGGTGATGGTCTGACCGATTTCGCCGAGATCAAGCAAGGACTCGATCCGCTCGGTGGGCTCGGCATTCCCGTCGGCGTCGCCTCGACAGTCAGCCTGACAGGCACGGCCGAGGCGGTCTCGGTCCTTGGATCCAGTTCCGACCCGCTGTCGCTGACCGCGGTCGTTGCAACTGGAACCGGCGGCCTGTCGGTCGTGGGTGTCACGAAGTCGATCAACATGTCGGTGCTGGCGGAACTCGACCTGACCGGGACCAATGTCGGTCTCGCTGTCGACGCAGCGCGTAATCTGGTGGCGGTTGCCGGGTCGGAAGCCGGCCTGCATATCGTCGACATCTCCGACACCAGCGCACCCACGCTGTTGGGAACTGTGGAGTTCGCAAACCCGGTTGTTGCGGTCGCCGTGAATGACGCCATCGCCTATGTGGCGTCTGGCACGTCGATCACGACCGTCGACATGATCACCCGCGAAGTGCGCAGCACTCTCGATCTCGGCTCGCTCGGCGGCACCACGCTGACGGGGCTCGTGCTCCAGAACGGTACGCTCTTCACGATCGACGCCACCAATAAAGTGCGTGCGATCTCGATCGATGGCGATGCACTGACGGCACGCGGATCCCTGACCGTGGCGGCCGGCAATGGGCATCTCGCGGTCGGCGGGTCGGTGCTGTACGTGCAAGCCGGCAACGGCGGCACCGGCGGGTTCCTGACCGTCGATATCACCAACCTCGATGCGTTGACGCTGTTGTCAGGTGTGGACCTGAATGGCGCGGGCGGCACATCGATGGCGTTGACCGGTTCGGGACTTGGCGTTGCCGTCGGCAGCAGCTCGTTCGTCTTCGGTTCGTTCAAGTCGGTTGATCTGTTCGACCTGTCGGACCCGACCAACACCGGGAAGTTCCTGACCCGGATCAACCTGCCTGAGATACCGCGCGATATCGCACTGGCCAACGGCTTCGCGTTCGTCGCGGACGGAGCGGGCGGCCTGAAACTGGTCAACTACCTCGGCCTGGATTCGGCCGGAATTCCGCCAGCCATATCGATCGATGTCAACAGCGTCGATGTCGATCCGGCGACACCTGGCGTGCAGGTGATCGAGGGCAGCACGGTCCAGATCACGCCGACGGTCAGTGATGATGTTCAGATCCGGAACGTCGAGCTGCTTGTCAACGGCAAGGTCGTGCAGAACGACGTTGCCTACCCGTTCCAGATGACGACGCAGGTGCCGTCGATCGCATCCGGCGGAACGACTCTGACTCTGATCGCACGCGCGATCGATACCGGTGGAAATGAAACCGAGTCCGCACCGGTCGTACTGCAGGTGGTGAAGGATACCTTCCCGCCGGTCCTGAAGCGGGCCAGCATCGATGATGGTGCCAGCAAGTTCTTCGTCAAATCGTTCGACTTCACGTTCAGCAAGCCGCTTGATATCACCAAGCTGAATGTCAGTGGCATGACCCTGACCGGGGCCGGCACCGACAGCAAGCTCGGCACCGCCGACGACGTGGCGGTACCGCTGACATTCACCACTCGCTCGTTCGGCCAGGTGCTGACGATCCTGACCGGCTCGGCGCTGGGGGCAGGTTCGTATCGACTGACGATCGATCCGTCGATCCTGTCCGACGTGTCGGGCAACCAGTACGTCGGATCGATCGTGCGGAACTTCACGGTTCGCCCGGCCAGTGACATCCAGGCGGCCAGCGGTGTGCCGGCGATCACGCAGGAACCGTCGGCCAACCCCGGCCAGCAGATCGGCATCGCCGTGCCGTTCGATCCCTCGACCGCGCATATGTCGATCAGCAGAATCGACAGCAGCGGCACCAAGACCGTTGCCGACCTCGTGCCGGTACGGGTTGATACATTCAACGGCAAGGCCATCTTCCAGGTGCCGTTCGACGCGGTGACCGACGATGTCACCGTCTATAGCAAGGTCGGCGCCGTCAGGACCGATTTTGCGGATGGGACCTTCCCGCTGGAGATCGTGCCGATTGTCAGCGGCATCACGGTCAATTCCGTTGCCTTCGACGGATCATCGGTCTCGATCACGCTGAACGGCCTGGGCTTCATCGAAGGTAACGGCACCGAATACAAGTTCGGCTCCACCTCTGTGGTCGACTCCAGCGTCGGCGCAGGCCCGGATGTCTACGACCGGTACAACGGCGCCCCGACATTCGACTATACGTCGAACGGATCGGTCAACATCACGGTGCCGCTGACCGACGCCGCCTATGGCCCGATCACCGTGAAGACGGTGGGTGGCACCAGCACGCCGTTTGCCGTGAACCTGACATCGGTTACGGCAACCGCGCTGAGTGGGACGCCAGCCGATGCCTCGATCGCGTCGGCCAACCCCGGTCAGGCTGTCACGCTGAACGGCAGCGGGCTGTCGACGAATACCGGTGTGGTGCTGCGGTGGCGCGACAGTGGCGGTGCGAATCGCGCCGTCCTGCTGCGTCCGACCACGGCAGCGGCCGACGGGTCGCAGGCAACGCTGGTCCTGCCGAACTACGTCAACGGGATCACGACGCTGGATGTGCTGGGTTCCAGCGTCAGGCCGACGGTACAGATCGTTCCGACCCTGGTATCGTACTCGCGCAGTGGCGGCACGCTGCAACTGAGTGGCACCGGCCTGGCCGAGGGCGCATCGACGTTCTCGATCGCAGGCGTTACGGTTGACGATACGTCTGCATCGACCGGCCCTGACGTGTACGGCCGTAGCGACATCTATAACGCCTTCTTTGAAAATGGGCGTGTGGACCTTGCAGAACCTGTGCATGGGTTCGGCGATGTTACGGTGCAGACAGCGGGCGGCACATCGGCGCCGCTCGCGCTGAACGTCGCCAACCCCGGTACCGGTGCACCGGGCGACATCGCCGTCGATGCCACGGGCAAGATCTGGATATCGGATCAGGCCAATCCGGGCCATCTGCTGCAGATCGATCCGGCGACGGGCCAGACGCTGAATACCATCACCATGACGAATGCGTTCGGAACACCGTACGCGTTCAACTACGCGGGTCTGCAGGTTCTGGGCAGTGCCATGACCCTGAACGGCACGTCGGTGCCGGCTGGCAGCCTGCTGTTGTTCAACGGATATCCGAATCCCGACCAGATCACCGCGATCAATCCGGCAACCGGCGTCGTCGTTGCGTCCCTGACCTTAGGCGCCAACTACGATCTGAAGGCTGGTGTGTACGACACGACGACCGGCCATCTGTTCATCACGGACAGCCGATCGAATCCGGCCCGGATTGTGGAGATCGATCCGGCGACAGGTGCTGTCGTTCCGAGCACCGGATTTGCCATTCCGTCCGGCAATCCCGGCTGGATCGGGATGGCGATCGATCCGACGTCGCACAACATCTGGTTCGGTTCAACCGACAGCACCGAGATCATCGAGTTTACCCGCACGGGAACCGAGGTGCGCCGTTTCAATGTAGGCTTCCAGGGGGCGGACGAGGGAGAGATCACCGGCCTGGCGTTCGACAGTGCCGGCAGGCTGCTGGTCTCGTCGACCAGCGGCGTGATCTACCGGATCGATCTTGGTGCCCAGCAGACGACGACCAAACCGACGCTGACGTCGATCATTTCCGTTGCAACCGGTGGCACGCCGGCCGATGCCGCCGTGGCGTCCGCGAATGCCGGACAGGTGATCGAACTGCACGGAACCAATTTCGGCACCAACACGCAGGTCGTATTCAAGACGCGGGACTCTTCGGGCAACACGTCGGAGGTCTCGGTTGCACCGTTGGTGGTGAATGCCCCCTCGGGTGGGACGGTCCTGCAGGTTGCGGTGCCCACGCAGGCGATGACCGACGATGTCCGGGTCGTGAATGTGGGCGCTCAGAACTTGGGCTTCGGCAGTTGGCCCGATGCCGTCTATCGCAACGTCTCGGTCAGCTTTACCGCGACCGGGCCGACCACGACCGTCAACTTCACCGATGGTGGATTGGAAGGAATCGGCAACGAGAGCTGGGGCCTGGACAACGTCGTCGTCAGCAAGAACGGCACAGCCCTGTTCACGGATAATTTCGAGAACGGCGCTAAGCCAAGCTGGAGTGTGAGCACTGTTGATACGTCGAGCCGTGGGGTGTTCAGCGCATTCTCGGGACGGTTCAGCAACGGTTCGCAGACCCTCAGCCTGGGTGGACTGACCACAGGGCAGGTCTATACGGTTACGTTCGACCTGTACATCCTCGACTCCTGGGATGGCACGAACACGTCCGGCGGGCCGGACTATTTCCAGGTTTCCGCGGGCACGACCACGTTGATGCGTGAAGCGTTCGGCAACTTCCCGACCACGCCGCAGACCTACAATTCCAGCGCGTCGCTGCGTCTGCAGGTGGTGCCGACGCTGACGGGCATTTCCAACGGCCGGCCCGGGTTGGACAACACCTACGACCTGACCGGCAGCGGCTTCATGGAAGGCGCGAGCACCGTCACGGTGGGTGGCGTCGTGTTCCAGACGCCGCAGAGCAACGAATCGTCCTTCGACGTGACGGGCAGTGACAACAACGACTTCCGTGTCACCACGCCGCTGGTCCTGGATGGGCCGATCATCGTCACCACCGAAGGCGGATCGGCGCAGCTGCCCGCACCGAGTTTCGGGCCACAGCCGGCCGTGCAGTTCGACGGCATTCAGGCCTCCGCCGCGAGCGGGATTGCGGCGGATTCCGCCAAACCGTCCGCGAATGCGGGCCAGGCGATCACATTGATCGGGCAGGGCTTCAAATCCTCGACCCTGGTGCAGTTCCAGGGTGTTGACGATGCCGGCGTGGTCGGTACGGTCACGCGCACCGGCACGGTCAATGGCACCGGCACGCAATTGACCATCTACGTCCCGCAACTGGCTCGCACGGGCGTCGTGCGCGTTCTCGGCAGCAACGCGGCCTATGTCCTGCAGGTAGTGCCGACGCTGCGCGCCATCGGCGGCACCGTTGCCAGCGGCAACACGATCATCGTCGAAGGCACCGGCCTGGTCTCGGCCGAGTTGCAGGCGCAGATCGACGGTCGTGGCGTCGGTGATTTCGCCGTCCGAACCATCGCCGACAACAACCCCAACACCTTCGTGTCGTCGCCGGTCAATGGCCAGCAGCTGCTGACGCTGAAAGTGCCGGCCGGCGTGGGTGCCGGCGTGGTCACCGTCAGCACAGCCGGCGGCAGCATCACCATCAACACCGGTACCGTCGCCGTACAATCCAGCCAGACCCCGGCTGCGGATGTCGGCGACACGCTGGCAACGGCGCAGGTCGTGACGGTTGCGCGCGGCAACCAGGTCACGTTCAGCGCCAGTGTCGGCGACAACGCCACGCTTGCGTCCAAGGCGCAGGATATCGATCTCTATCAGGTCACGATCGCGGCCGGTGATAAGCTGACCGTAGGCGTGCTGCCCACCAACTATGGCCACCTGCGCGTCTTCGACAGCAAGGGCGTCGAACTGAGCAGCCTGTATCTGACGGCGAATTCGCTGGCCACCGTGCCGTTGGACGCCATGGCGGCCGGCACGTATTATGTCGGTGTCAGCGCGTATGACAATCTGTCC
The DNA here is from genome assembly GCA_964478525.1 of uncultured Bifidobacterium sp. GTDB lineage: Bacteria > Pseudomonadota > Alphaproteobacteria > Acetobacterales > Acetobacteraceae > Rhodopila. The sequence continues at coordinate 18,444 of CAYZKM010000003.1, read as the reverse complement.
TACGATCCCGCCACCGGTGTCAGCACGGTTGGTTCGTATTCGGGCAGCTACCAGGTTTCGTTCCGGGTGCAGGGCAGTGCCGACACCCGCCTGACGTCGATCTCCTCGGTCGCCGGTTCGGGCACACCAGCGCAAACCGGTGTTGCATCCGCCAATATCGGCCAGACCATCACCCTTCTTGGCAACGGCCTGGCGGCGGATCAAAAAGTCCTGTTCGAGACGATCGACGTTTCCGGCAATCGCGCCACCACGCAGATCACACCTGTCAGTATCGCCGCCGACGGCAAAAGCCTGACGGTTGTCGTTCCCAACGAAGCGACCACCGGCGCCGTCCGGCTGGTGAACGATACCGCCGGTATCCTGTTGCAGGTGGTGCCGATCCTGAGCACGCTCACCATCCCGACGGGGTATCCCAACGGCTATCCGTTCGGCTCCAACTCGTACACGCTGACCGCGACCGGCTCAGGCTTCGCAGAAGGCGCCGTCAGCCTGAACTTTGGCGCCAGCAAGCTCGTCGATCCCTCGCGCTCGGCCGGGATGGATGTGTATTACGGAACTGTAATCAACGGCAGCGTTTCGTTCGTGCCGACCACGGCTGTGCCGAGCGGGCCGTTCTCGATCAGCACTGCCGGCGGCACGTCGGCGGCGCTGGATGTTGCGTTCACGGGTCTGGTCTCGACCGCCGGTTCGGGCACGCCGACCGATGCCACAAAGGCGTCCGCCAATCCAGGCCAGGCGATCACCCTGTCGGGCAGCGGATTCACCACCACGACCGTGGTGATCTTCGAACTGATCGACAGCGCAGGCAATCGCAGCCAGGCAGCATTCCTGCCGAACGTCGTCAACGCCGCGGGCACGACCCTGACCGTGACGGTGCCCAAGAATGCGGTCACCGGAAAGGTCCGCGTCCTTGGCGACAAGAACGGAACCGAGGTCTTCCTGCAGATCGTGCCTGTCGTCACCGGTCTGTCGGTGTCCTCGGTCAGCTCGGACGGCACCGCGGCCAGCGTCACCGTCTCCGGCCTTGGCATGATCGAGGCCAACAACACCGAATATCGTTTCGGTACCACCGTGGTGTTGGACGAGGGGGCGAATACCGGTCCCGACGCGGTCGACCGCTACAACGGTGCCCCGACATACGACTATACATTGAACGGCGCTTCGAATCTGTCCGTACCTTTGAACAGCGGCTCGTTCGGACCGATCCGGGTGAAAACCGCCGGAGGTATCAGCGCGCCGTACTCGCTGGCGCTGACATCGATTACCGCGACCGCGCTCAGCGGCACGCCCGCGGACGCCGCCAAGGCGTCGGCCAATCCGGGCCAGGCGGTGCAGCTGAATGGCACGGGCCTGACAACGTCGACCGGCATTTTCATGCGTTCCGTCGATACGAACGGCAATTCCCGCACGGTTCTGCTGACGCCCACGACCGCGTCATCGGATGGCACCCATGCCACTCTGGTGCTGCCGACCTACGCGAACGGCGTCGTCACGCTGGATGTGCTCGGCTCCTCGACCCGGCCAACGATCCAGATCGTGCCGACGATTATCGGGTACTCGCGTTCGGGCGGCACACTGACCCTGACAGGCCGCGGCTTCCAGGAGAACGGCACCACCTATGCGATTGCCGGCGTGTCAGTCGTGGATTCCACAGCGAGCGACAGCGCCGATGTCTACGGTTATTCCGACCAGACGATCCAGCAGTCGATCGACAGCGGCGCCGTCAACATCAACGAGCCGGTGCATGGTCTGGGCAACATCACGGTGCAGACCGCGGGCGGCACGTCGGCGGCCTTCGCGCTGAACGAGTTCAATCCGGGCGCTGGCGCGCCGGGCGATCTCGCGGTCGATGCCGCAGGCATGGTCTGGATCTCGGACCAGTCCAATCCCGGACATCTGGTGCGGATCGATCCGTCCACCGGTGCCACGCTGCAGACCATCACCATGACGAACGGCTTCGGCACGCCGTACGCCTTCAACTATGCCGGCCTGCAGAGTCTGCCCAACACCATCTCGCTGGGCGGCACATCGGTGCCGTCCGGCAGCCTGCTGCTGTTCAACGGCTATCCGAACCCGGACCAGGTGATCGCGATCAACCCGACATCCGGCGCGATCGTCGCCACGCTGGCCTTGTCGCAGAACTACGACCTGAAAGCCGGGCTGTACGACCCGACCTCGGGCCATCTGTTCATCACGTCCTCGCAGACCAGCCCGGCCCACATGGTCGAAATCGACCCCGCGACCGGGGTCGAGCTGTCGAACGTCGTCCTGCCGTTCGCCAATCCCGGCTGGTCCGGGCTCGCCATCGATCCGACGACCCACAATTTCTGGTATGGCTCGACCGACAGCACCGAGATCGTGCTGCTGACCCGCGCCGGCACCGAAGTGCGCCGGTTCAACCTGGCACCCTATGGCGCGGATGAAGGCGAGATCTCGGGCCTTGCCTTCGACGCCGCCGGTAAGCTGCTGGTCAGCTCGACCAGCGGGGTGATCTATCGCATCGATCTGAACGCGGACCAGGCGATTACCAAGCCGGCCCTGACGTCGATCGTCGCCACCGCGCAGAACGGCACACCGGCCAACGCCGCGGTCGCATCGTCGAATGTCGGGGATGTCATCGAACTGCATGGCACCAATTTCGGCTGGAACACCCAGGTCGTGTTCCAGTTGCGCGACAATGCCGGCAATCTGTCCGAGCAATCGGTGGTTCCGCTTGCAATCAATGCGGCGGGTACCGTCCTGCAGGTGCAGGTGCCCGACGCCGCCACCACCGGCAATCTGCGCGTCGTCAACATCGCCCGTCGCGACCTCGGCTACAGCAGCTATCCGGATGCGATCTACCGCGCGGTGACACTGAACTTCACCGCCGGGTCGTCGACCGCGCAGCTCAATTTCGGCGATGGCGGCATCGAGGGCGTCAGCAACGAATCCTGGGGTATCGACAACGTCAAAGTGTCCCGGGGTGCGACCACGGTCTTTGCCGATAATTTCGAAGGCGCGGCCAACGCGGCCTGGACATCGCCCAGTGTCGATGCGGCCAGCATCGGGCTGTTCACCCGCTTCTCGGGTCGGTTCAGCAACGCCTCGCAGACGCTGAACCTGTCCGGGCTGACGGCGGGCCAGACCTATACGCTGACGTTCGACCTGTATGTCCTCGACAGCTGGGACGGCAGCTCCACCAATGGCGGGCCGGACTATTTCCGCGTGAAGGCGGACAACACCGTCCTGATGCAGGACACGTTCGCGAACTTCGCGACCTCGGCGCAAAGCTTCAATTCCAGCGCGCCGGTACGGTTGCAGATCGTTCCGACCCTGACCAGCACGTCGAACGGCCAGCCCGGCACCGACCGGTCATTCAACCTGCAGGGCAGCGGCTTCATGGAAGGGGCCAGCACGCTGACGGTCGGGGGCGTGTCGATGCCGATATCCTTCACCAACCAGTTCGAGTTCAACGTCACCGGCGCGCGGAACAGCGACTACCAGGTCATCCTGCCACAGGCGCTGGACGGACCCATCACGATCACCACCGAGGGCGGTTCGGCACAGCTTGCCACGGCCAGCTTCGCCAATCAGCCGGTCTCCTCGTTCACCGGGATCAAGGCGGCGGCGCAGTCCGGCGCAGCGGCCGATGGCACCAAGGCGTCGGCGAATGTCGGTCAGGCGATCACGCTGACGGGGCAGGGCTTCACCTCCTCGACGCTGGTGCGGTTCCAGGCGACGGATGCGACCGGGGTGTCGGGCACGGTGACCCGCACCGGCAGCGTGAACGCGAGCGGTACCCAGCTGACCATCGTGGTGCCTGAACTGGCCAAGACCGGCCAGGTGCAGGTGCTGGGCAGCGGCGCGTCGTTCCTGCTGCAGGTGGTGCCGGTGATCCGCGCGGTCGGCGGGACCGTCGCCGCCGGCAACACGATCGAGATCGATGGCACGGGCTTCGTCTCCGGCGCGGTGACGGCCAAGATCGACGGGATCGATGCCACCGTCACCTCGATCCGCGCGATCGCCGACAGCAATCCCAGCTCGTTCGCCGCCAACGCGATGGGCTCGCAGCAGCTGATGACCATCCTGGTGCCGAACGGCGTCACGGCGGGTGTCATTACGCTGACCACGCCCGGCGGGTCCGTGACCTTCAAGCGCGGTATCACGATTGCGCAGCAGACACTGACACCTGCGTCCGAGGTGGGAGACACGCTGGCCACCGCGCTCGCCACGACATTGCAGACCGATACGAACCTGGTGGAGTCGGCCAGCCTTGGCGACAACGCCGCGGTCGTGCCGGCGGGTCTGGACGTCGATCTCTACAAGGTCAGCCTGACCGGCGGCGATCAGCTCAGCCTGAATGTCGACGGCAGCCCCTATACGCTGGTGCGGGTGTTCGATGCCGCCGGCAACGAACTGGCGAAGCAGAATTTCACGCCCTTCGCGGATACCCCGCTGGTCGTGGGCGCCACCGGCAGCGGCACCTACTATGTCGGTGTCAGCAGCTATTACAACAACAACTACGACGTCACGAAGGCGGGTTCGGGCACGGACAGCAACGCCGCGCTCTACACCGGTTCCTATCAGCTGACGATGACGCGGCTCGGTTCGGCGGATACCCGCCTGACCGGCATCACAACGACCGCCGACAAGGGAACCGCCGCCCAGGCGGGGGTGGCGTCGGCCAATGCCGGGCAGACGATCACGCTGACGGGCAGCGGCCTGACCAGTGCGGACCGCGTCGTGTTCGCGCAGATCGACTCCAATGGCTACATGTCGGCCTCGTCTCCGATCGTCCCGGCCAGTGTCGCCTCGGACGGCAGCAGCCTGACGATCGTGGTGCCGGCCAGCGCGACCACCGGGATGGTACGTCTGGTGGGCGATACCGCCGGCATCCTGCTGCAGATAGTGCCGACCCTGACCGACGTTCAAGGCACCAAGAACACCACGCTGACCGGCAGTAGCGTCAGCCTGTTGGGTTCCGGCTTTGCCGAAGGCGCGACCACGGTCAATTTCGGCGCAACGAAACTGGTCGACACCTCGCGCAGCAGCGGCCTCGACGTCACCACCAACACCGACGCCAATCAACGCATCTTTCTGAGCATGCCGAACGGTGTGCCCACCGGCCCGATTTCGGTGACCACCGCCGGCGGCACCAGCGCGGCATTCGGGCTGACTTTCACCGGCGTGACCGCCGCGGCGACGTCCGGCACGCCCACCGACGGGACCAAGGCGTCGGCCAATCCTGGCCAGACGATCACGCTGACCGGCACCGGCTTCGATACCGGCACCGACATCGTGTTCGAAATCGTGGATAGCAACGGCACCAAGAACCAGGTGGTGGTTGCGCCGGCAACGGTCAACGGAGCCGGCACGTCATTGACGGTGGTGGTGCCGCTGAACGCGGTGACCGGCGTGATCCGCATCGTCGGCGACCAGAACGCAGCCGCGCTGGCCCTGCAGATCGTGCCGGTGATCAACGCGCTGACGGTCAACTCGGTCGCCAGTGACGGATCGTCGGTCAATATCATGCTGACCGGGCTTGGCCTGGTCGAGGCGAACGCCTCGGAATATCGTTTCGGCAGCACGCTGATCTTCGACAACAGCCCGGCGGCAGGGCCCGACGTGCAGGACCGCTACAACGGTGCGCCGACCTTCGATTACACCTTGAACGGCCAGACCAGCATGACGGTGCCGCTGTACAACGGCACATTCGGTTCCATCGTCGTCAAGACTGCAGGTGGTACCAGCGCGGCATATACCGCCTCGCTCACCTCGATCACCGCCACGGCGCTGAGCGGCACGCCCGCCGATGCGTCGAAGGCGTCGGCCAATCCCGGCCAGGCGGTGACGTTGAACGGGGCGAACCTGTCCACCAAGACCGGCGTGATGCTGACCTATCGCGAAAGCGGCAGCGGCACCCGCCAGACGATCCTGCTGAACCCGGTCGCCACCGCGGCCGACGGGACGTCGGCGACGCTGGAACTGCCGAACTATGTCAACGGGATCGTCAGTATCGACATTCTCGGTTCCACCGGGCGCCAGACGCTGCAGATCGTCCCGACGATCACCGGGTATTCCCGCAGCGGCGGCACGATATCGCTGTATGGACGCGGCTTCGTCGAAGGCGCGAGCAGCTACAGCATCGCCGGATCGGTCGTGACCGATACCCTCGCCAACAGCGGGCCGAACGTCTACGGAGTGTTCAACAGCGCGTTCCAGCAGAGCATCGAGAACAGCGCCGTCGATATCGCCGAACCCGTACACGGGCTGGGCAACGTGACCGTGCAGACGGATGGCGGCACCTCGGCGCCATACGCGTTGAATGTGATCAACCCCGGTACGGGCGCGCCCGGCGATATCGCGGTCGATGCCGCCGGCAAGATCTGGGTGTCCGACCAGAGCAACCCGGGCCATCTGCTGAAGATCGATCCCGCCACCGGTGCCACGCTGACCTCCATCACGCTGACCAACGCGTTCGGCACGCCCTATGCCTTCAACTATGCCGGGCTGCAGGTCCTGGGAACCGGCATCTCGCTGGCCTCCACCGCGGTGCCCGCTGGCAGCCTGCTGGTGTTCAACGGCTATCCCAATCCGGACCGGATCCTGGCCGTGAACCCGACCACGGGCGCGGTGATCGCCTCGCTGTCGACGGTCCAGAACTATGACCTCAAGGCCGGTCTGTACGACCCGACCTCGGGCCATCTGTTCGTGACCAGCAGCCTGACCAACCCGGCACGCGTCTACGAGATCAATCCGGATACCGGCGCCGAGATCAGCAACTTCGCCCTGCCGGCGGGCAACCCCGGCTGGGTGGGCCTCGCGATCGATCCGGCCACCAACAATATCTGGTTCGGCTCGACCGACAGCACCGAGATCGTGCTGCTGACCCGCACCGGGACCGAGGTACGGCGCTTCAACGTGGCTCTGCAGGGCGCCGACGAGGGGGAGATCAGCGGCCTGGCCTTCGACAGCGCGGGCAAGCTGCTGGTGGCATCGACCTCGGGGGTGATCTTCCGCATCGACCTCGGCGCCGACACTGCGGCGATCCGGACCGCGACTCTCACCTCGATCGTTGCCACTGCAACCAACGGCTCGGCGTCGAACCCGGCCCTGCCATCGGCCAACGTGCATCAGGTGATCGAACTGCACGGCACCAACTTCGGCGACAACACGCAGGTGGTGTTCGTGATCGATACCAACGGAACCAAGTCCGATCTGCTGGTCGCGCCGCTGGTGGTCAGTCTCGACGGCACGACATTGCAGGTGGAGGTGCCGGCCAACGCCACCGCCGACGGTGTCCGGGTCGTCAACACCGGGTACCGCGATCTTGGATACAGCAGCTACAACGATGCGATCTATCGCAACGTCACGCTCAGCTTCACCGCGGATGCCGCGGCCATGGCCGTGACCTTCCAGGACGAGGGCCTGGAAGGCATCGGCAACGAAAGCTGGGGCCTGGACAATGTCAGCGTCACGCAAGGGGCGACCACGCTGTTCTCGGACAATTTCGAGAACGGAGCGAACGCGGCATGGAGCGTGGGCACGCTCGATACCGCCAGCCGGGGCCTGTTCACCTCCTATCTCGGCCGGTTCAGCAACGGTTCGACCACGCTGAACCTGTCCGGGCTGACGGCTGGACAGACCTATTCGCTGAAGTTCGACCTTTACATCCTGGACAGCTGGGACGGGACGAACACCAGCGCGGGTCCTGACACGATCAAGGTGACGGCGGGCACGACGACCATCCTGCGCACGCAGTTCACCAACTATCCGCGCTCCTCGCTGCAGACCTATGGCCGCAGCGCGCCGATCAGCCTGCAGATCGTCTGACGGGCAGGCGGCGGGCAGGGCATCAGGCCCTGTCCGCCGCCGCGTTCAGTTGGTGGATCGCACTGTCGGAAAGCTGATCCGGCATTTCAGCCCGCCTGGCAGTTGCAGATCGGGGTTCGGCAGGTCCAGCCGCACGCCGAACGTGCCGGACGCGGCGTCCATCACGCGGTCGATGATGCTGACCGTCGCCGGATAGGCACCACCGACCGGTTCGTCGGGCATCACCGTGGCGATCGCCTGGTCGCGGACCTGGCCGTAATAGATCGCGGGCAGGAACACCTCCACCCGCAGCGGGTTGATCTGCGCGATGCTCAGGATCGGCGACTGGTCATTGCGATATTCGCCCGGCACCAGCAACCGTTCCATCACCACCCCATCCACCGGGCTGAAGATGTGGCGCTGCCGCACGACCTCCTCGGCCTGCTTCACCTCCAGCGCCGCGATCTGCTGGTTCAACTCGGCCAGATACACCTGCTGTTCGGCGACCTTCATGTCGGCCTCGGCCTCGTCCGTCGAGTTCTGCGATACCAGCCGTGTCGTCGCCAGGATCGACGCCCTGCTATACCGCTTCTGCTGATAGACCAGGCGGGCGCGTGCCGAGGCGAGATCATGCGGGTTGGCGGCCTTGGCCTGGGCGAGTGCCAGCGTCGCCGCTTCGACCCGATCATCCAGCTTGCCCAGGAACTGGCCCTTGCGGACGATGCTGCCACGATCGACTTCCAGGCTCAGGATCACGCCCGTGGCGGAACTGGCCAGCTTCACGACCTGCAGCGGTTCGATCACGCAATCGAAGCTCTGGCTGGCAATGTCCGGCACCGCCGGCCGGACCGATGCCGGTGCCAGGCCCAGCAGCGCGGCCAATACCAGCACCCGGGTCCGGGGCGGGCGTGAAATCTGCGTCGCGGCGGCATTAGTGTTTGATTTCATCTGTGCCAGTCCAGTAGGACATCGTTCCGGACCACCCGGACATGTTCGCTTCTATACGTCGTTCTGGTAGCCTGCCAAAGCCATTCGGACCACGTCGCATGGTCGGTCAGCCGAGAACGAGTCACAGTGCGAGGACAGGCGCCGGCATGGAGGCCGACACCCAGACAGTTTCCCCGTCGCCGGTCGGTGCGCCGCCGCTCTCGGTCGAGCAGATGTGGGCCGCGCTGGTTGAACCGGGCATCGACACGATCGGCTTCGCGCGCTGCTGGCTGGCGCTGCAATGCACGCTTCTTGCCGGTACACGCAACGGATTCCTGATCCTGCGCCCCTCGCATGACGCACCCCCGCTCGTCCTGGCCTGGCCCGAGGGGCAGGAGCAGGGTGTCGAATTGCTGCGCATGGCCGAACGCGCGATGGCCGAGGGCAAGCCCGGCATCGCCTGGACCCGCGCGCGGTCCGCCACCGTGACCCCGAGCTCCATATCGGCCCCGGCGCAGACCCGGACGCTGGACCTGCTCGCCGCGCATCCGATCGGGCCCGATGCCGCGCCGATCGGTGCCATCGTCGCACAGGTTTCGTTGCCCAAGGGCATCGATGGCGCCGATCCCGACGGCGTGGTGCGGCAGTTGCGCTGGGGCACCGGCTGGCTGCAATCGTTGCTGGGGCGGCAGAATGTCGCCGATGCCGCCTCGGTGATCGAGCGGGCGGCGGTCGGGCTCGATCTTGTCGCCGCCGCCGGCGAGCATGAGACGCTGCGGCAAAGCGCGATGGTCGTGGTGAACGATCTGGCGCAGCGCCTGCGTTGCGATCGCGTCGCGCTGGGCATCGTGCATCGCGGCGGCGTGAAGCTGCGTGCGATGTCCCATGCGGCGACCTTTCAGTCGAACAGCCATGTGGTCGACGGGCTGGAAAACGCGATGGAGGAATGCCTGTTCCAGCAGGCCGCCGTCGCCTTTCCACCTGTTGCGGGAACCGAACGACGGATCGCGATCGCGCATCGCGACCTGGCCGGGGCGGCGGCGGCCCGGGCGGTGGTCGCCTCGGTGATCCTGCCGGGACCTGGCGGCAAGCCCATCGGCGTGATCACGCTGGAACGCCATGACGATGCGCCGTTCGATCCGGCGACGCTGAAACTGGCGGAGTCCGCATCCACACTTCTGGGCACCGTCATCCACTATCAGACCGAGAACGAACGCTGGTTCGGCGGGCGGGTCTTCACGCTGGCGCGCCAGGGTTTGCGCGCGGTGTTCGGGCCGAAGCGCCCGGCGCTGAAACTGGCCGTGGCGCTGGCTGTCATCGCCGTCCTGGTGCTGGTATTCGCCAGGGACGATTTCCGCGTCACCGCCAAGACCGTGCTGGAAGGGCAGGTGCAACGCGCCGCGGTCGCGCCATTCGACGGCTTCATCGCCAGGGCGCCGGTCCGCCCCGGCGACCGCGTGCGCGCCGGCGATGTCCTGGCCGTGCTGGACGATCGCGACCTGATCCTGGAACGGGTGCGTGCCAGGGCCGATCATGAACGCTACGCCCAGAAATACCGGGAGGCGCTGGCCAAGCACGACCGTCCGACGATCATGATGACAGCGGCGCAGATGCAGCAGGCGCAGGCCCAGCTTGCGCTGACCGAGGAGAAGCTCGCCCGCTCGCAGATCGTCGCGCCGATCGACGGCATCATCGTGAAGGGCGACCTGACGCAGCTTCTGGGGGCGCCGATCGAGAAGGGCAAGGTGCTGTTCGAGATCACGCCGCTGACCGATTTTCGCCTGGCGCTGCAGGTCGATGACCGCGACATCGGCTATGTGCAGCCCGGGCAGGACGGTGTGCTGATGTTGACCGGCATGCCGCTGCAGCGCTTCCCGTTCACCGTCACCAAGCTGACGCCCATCGCCACGCCCGAGGATGGGCGCAACTTCTTCCGCGTCGAGGGACGCCTGGCACCCGAGCACGAGGCCGCGCTGCGTCCGGGCATGGAAGGCATCGCCAAGGTCCATGCCGGCACGCGCTCGCTCGCCTGGATCTGGTCGCATGACGTGATCGAGTGGCTGCGCCTGGCGCTGTGGCGCTGGTCGCCCTGAGGTCGTCATGGCGGCAGCGGAACGTTTTCTCAGCCCGTCCTGGTATCGCGTCGCCGGCGTCAGGCCGCGCCTGCGTGAATCGGCGCAGGTGCAGCGCCATCGCTATCGCGGACAGTCCTGGTACATCATCCGCGATACGGTGAAGGGCCGCGTCCATCGCATAGCCCCCGCCGCCTATTCCATCGTCGCGGCCATGGATGGCGAGCGCACGCTGGACGCGTTGTGGACCGAGGCGGCCGAACTGCTTGGCGAGGAAGCGCCGTCGCAGGAACAGGTCATACAGTTCCTGGGGCAGCTGCACGCGGCCGATCTGCTGTACGGTGATGTCCCGCCCGATGCGCGGGAGCTGTTTGAACGCCGGTTCAAGCAGGAACGCGCGCAGATCCTGCAGAAGCTGCTCAGCCCACTGTCGCTGAAGGTGCCGCTGTTCGACCCCGACCGGTTCCTGGCCCGCACCGCATGGATGGCGCGTCCGTTCCTCGGCTGGTTCGGCGCGCTGCTATGGCTGGCCGTGGTGCTGCCGGCCCTGATGCTGGCGATCCGGCACTGGTCGGAACTCAGCGCGAATGTCGACGACCGGCTGCTGTCGGTCGACAACCTGGTCCTGATGGCGCTGGTCTACCCGCTGATCAAGATCCTGCACGAGCTCGGGCATGGCTATGCCACCAAGGTGTTCGGCGGGCGGGTGCCGGAAATCGGCGTGATGTTCCTGGTGTTCTTTCCGGTTCCCTATGTGGACGCGACCGATGCCGCCGGGTTCCGCGGCAAGTGGCGGCGCGTCACGGTCGGCGCGGCCGGCATGCTGGTGGAATTGCTGCTGGCCGCGCTGGCGACCTATGTCTGGGTTGCGGTGACGCAGGGGGCAGTGCGCGCGATCGCCTTCAACGTGATGGTGACGGCGGGCGTATCGACGCTGCTGTTCAACGGCAATCCGCTGATGCGGTACGACGGATACTATATCCTGGCGGACCTGATCGAGATTCCGAACTTCGCGCAGCGCGGCACGCGGTACTGGACCTATCTGCTGCATCGCTATGTCTATCGCACCGATGGCATCTACGACTACGCCGCCACGGCCGGTGAACGCGCCTGGTTCTTCATCTATACACCGGTCGCCTTCGTCTATCGGCTGATGGTCATGCTGGGCATCGCGCTGTTCCTGGCGGGCAAATACCTGGTGGTCGGACTGCTGCTGGGACTCTGGGGCAGCGTGTCCAGCCTGTTGCTGCCGATCGCCAAGGGCATCTGGTATGTGCTGACCAACCCGTCGCTGTCGCGCAATCGCGGCTGGGCCGCCTCGGTCACCGGTGGCGCGATGGTCGGCGTGGTCGCCGCCCTGCTGTGGCTGCCGGTGCCGCTGCACACATTGACCGAAGGCGTGCTGTGGCTGCCCGAAAGTGCCGTGGTGCGCGCGGGCACCGATGGGTTCATCACGGCGTTGCTGGCGCCGCCCGGGCGCGCGGTGCAGGTCGGCGATCAGCTGGCGCGGATGGATGATCCGGAATTGCGCGCGCAGGTGGCGATCCTGTCGGCCCGGGTGATGGAGCTGGAAGCGCAGCTGACCTCGCAGCGCTTCTCCAACCGTGCCGATGCCGCGGTCACCGAGGTCGAGCTGAAACAGGCATCCGACGAACTCGCGCGCTATCGGGACAAGGTCGCGCAACTGGTGTCACGTGCCGACGATGACGGCGTGCTGGTGGTCGAAACGCCCGACGACCTGGTGGGCCGCTTCGTCAGGCAGGGGGATGTGATCGCCTATGTCCTCCCCTCGGGCGGGGCGCGCATGGTGCGTGCGACGGTCTCGCAAGACGATATCGAGCTGGTGCGTCATCATCTGTCCCGCGCCGATGTGAAACTGATCGGTCATGCGCGGGAAACCTTCGCCGCCCGCGTGGTGCGCGAAACCCCCGCCGGCAGCGACCAGTTGCCAAGCCGAGCGCTGGGCAGCAGCGGGGGCGGGGCGAATGTGGTGGACCCGCGGGACCAGAAGGGCATGCGGGTGCTGCAGCGCGTGTTCGACATCGATCTGGAACTGCTGTCGGATCCGCCCGGCGACACCTATGGCGGGCGCGCCCTGGTGCGGTTTGAACATGGCTGGGAACCGCTGGGCACCACGATCTACCGCCGGCTGCGGCAATTGCTGCTGGCGCGGATCCAGGGCTAGGCGATGGGCACGAACCTCGTCCGGTTCCTGCGCTCCCACGATCCCGGTGCCGCGGCGCCAGGCACACCGTATTTCGAACGCCCCGACCCGCGCCGCCACGCGGTGGACGACATGCTGGTGCGGGGCTGGAGCGTTGCCTCCCGCGGCCTTCTGGTCCCGCTGCGCCGGCGGATGCTGTGGGACTTCGTCGATGCGGCGGAAGCAGCGGGGCGCGATCTGGGATCGCTTGATGATGCGGCCCTGCGGGACCGGGCGAACGATCTGCGCGGACGGCTGTTGCGCGATGGCATCTGGAGCGCCGCGGGTGCGGCGGCAATGGCGCTGGCGCGGGAAGCGACGGCGCGCCAGATCGGCCTGCGCCATCACCGGGTGCAGATGCTGGGCGCCGCCGTGATGCTGGACCGATCCTTGGCCGAAATGGAAACCGGTGAGGGCAAGACCATCACCGCGTTGCTGGCCGCCGCGGTCTTCGCGCTGGCCGGGCGGGCGGTGCATGTGGTGACGGTCAACGAATACCTGGCCGGTCGCGATGCGGAACATCTGCGCCCCATCTACGATGCCCTGGGCCTGACGGTCGGATTGGTCGCGCAGGAGCAGTCACCCGAAATCCGCCGCGCAGCGTACGCCTGCGACATCACGTACTGCACCAACAAGGACGTGGTGTTCGACTATCTGCGCGACCGCATGGCGCTGGGATTGCGGCGCGCGCGCGCGCACCGCCTGATCGACGAGGTGCTGACCGGCAAGGAAGGCAGGCTGCTGCTGAAGGGACTGCATGTCGCCATCGTCGACGAGGTGGACAGCATCCTGATCGATGAGGCACGCACGCCGCTGATCCTGTCCGGCGTCGATCGCGGCGGCACCGACAACGACACCTACGGCACGGCCCTCGACCTCGCTCGGCAATTGGTGCCCGAGGAAGACTATCGCGTCATGGTACGCGAACGCGCCCTGGTGCTGACCGACACCGGACGCGACCGCCTGGCCGAGATGGCGCGCGAGAAGTCCGGCCTGTGGCGGATCAGGCGCGCGCGGGAGGAACTGGCCGAACAGGCGCTGATGGCACTACATGTGTATCAACGCGACACGCAATACATCCTCGCCGACGGCAAGGTGCAGATCGTCGACGAATTCACCGGACGCGTGATGCCGGACCGGGAGTGGGAGAACGGGCTGCACCAGATGATCGAGGCCAAGGAAGGCTGCGCCATGAGCGGGCGGCGGCGTACCATGGCGCGCATCACCTATCAGCGCTTCTTCCGCCGCTATGGCCATCTGTGCGGCATGACCGGGACCGCCGCCGAGGTGGCGACCGAATTGCGCACCGTGTTCGACCTGCCGGTGATCAGGGTGCCGACGCATCACCGTTCGCTGCGGCGCAACCTGGGCATGCGCCTGTTCGTCGACCGCGACCGGCGCTGGGATGCGGTGGTCGACAGTGCTCGCCGCTACAGTGACGCCGGGCGGGCGGTGCTGATCGGCACGCGATCGGTCGAGGCGTCGGAGCATCTGGCGCGCCTGCTGGAAGCCGACGGGATGCATCCCGTGGTGCTGAACGCCCGACAGGACCAGGAGGAGGCGCAGATCGTCGCCGGCGCAGGGCAGGCGGGACGGGTGACGGTCGCGACGAACATGGCGGGGCGCGGCACCGATATCCGCCTGAGCCGCGAGGTGCGCGACGCGGGTGGGCTGCATGTGATCCTGACCGAGTATCACGAGGCCGGGCGAATCGACCGCCAGCTGTTCGGTCGCGGGGCGCGTCAGGGCGATCCCGGGTCGTATGAGGCAATAGTTGCTCTGGAAGATGAATTATTTGCCCGCTTCCTGCGCCCGGCGATGCGGCGTCTTGTAACATATGTAACGGACGGCGCCGGCATGGTGCCTGGCTGGTTTGCCGAGCGGCTGGTGCGGTCGGCGCAGGACGAGGCGGAGCGGCGGAATGCGATGGCACGTCGCGAGACGCTTGCGGATGATGCGAGATTGGATTCGGTTCTCGCTTTTGCAGGAAAAAGTGAGTGAAATGAGCGGGCGTTGAGGCTTGCGTTACTATTATTGATCGGGCACACTTGGTTAACGCGGGTTAACATATTGCGACATGCGGTTGTCTGTTGCCGGCGCACTTCAAGCGGGACCAGAGAATCCCGCCTGTCCAGCCGAGATGAAAAATCAGGGGAGGCAATGCAATGGGGCGCTGTTTTCTGTCGTGGGGCAATGCTGTGTCTTCCCGTCTCTGTGCTTCATTGTGTCTCTGACTGTTTGAGTCCGTCCGACTGAGCGAGGAATACCGCCATGGCATCTCGGAACCTGAACTGGACCGGCAAGGGCGGTAGCACGCTCTTCGAGGATGCCAACAACTGGCAGGATGCGACGAACGGGCTAAACCCCGCCGCGACCGCCCCGACTGCTGACGATGCGGCATCGTTCGGTGCGGTGCTGGCGACGGTGACTGGCACCGGCACCGTCGCGACGCTGAATTTTTCCGGCTTCAGCCCGATCGTTCTGTCCGCCACGACGCTGACCGCGCTGGGCCGGGCGAATGCGCCGTTCCTGCCGAGCGCGGTGTTCAGCAATGCGGCCACGCTGACGTTCAATGGCGGCACGATCGATGCTTCGGGCGGGGTGGCGAATTTCTCGGCCTCGGGTGGCACCGCGACCGCCTCGGGCGGGGCGCATGTCAGCGCGGCGGCGACCTATATCGGGGCCAACCAGACCCTGATCGCGACGGGCACGAACACCGCCTGGCATAACATCGCGAATGCCGCGATCACCGGGCAGGGCAGTCCGGTCGGCTATACCGCCTTCATCGGCGGCGGTGGGCAGCTGCAGATCAACGACGGCGCGGTCTGGACCGACGATCTGAACGCGCAGATCGGCACCAACACGAATTCGGGCGGCACCGTGTTCGTCAACTCAGGCGCGATCTGGAATGTCGGCACCGGCGGCATCTCGGCGGGTGCCAACGGCAGTTCGGGCCTGATCGGCGTTGTCGGTGGCACGGTCGCCGATGCCGGGCAGCTGGCGCTGGGCGCCAATGCCAACGGCACCGGCCGGCTTACGCTGAACAACGGCACGGTCAGCGTCGCCGGCAACACGCTGGTCGGCAACAACAGCTCCGGCACGATGTCGATCGGCACCAACGGCACCTTCGTGGCCGCCGGCACGTTCGACGCGGTCGGCAACAATGCCGGGTCCGCCGGTGCGCTGTATATCACCGCCGGCGGCACGTTCCAGGCAACCGCGGCGCAGCAGTTCACCAACTATACGATGGTGATCGCCAACAATGCCCGCAACGCCGCCACGCCGGGCGCGGAAGGGGAGGTATCGGTATCCGGCGCCGACGCGCTGCTGGACATGGGCGGCAACCCGCTGGCGATCGCGCTGAACGGTGGCAGCGGATCGCTGTCGATCACGCAGGGCGGCACGGTGCTGGCCGGGGTCATCGATTCGCAGCAGGCGACATCGACCTCGGGTTTCGCGGTCGGGCGCGGTGGGCAGGCCTGGGTGACCCTATCCGACACGGGGTCGAACATGACCGTCGCCGGCGGTGCCTATTTCGGCCGCGGCGGCACGGCGGTGCTGGTGGTCCAGAACGCCGCTACTTTCACCGTGACCAAGGACAGCAAGGGCGCGGGCGGCAGCATCGGGATCGGGTCGGGCAATACCGGCAGTACCAACTTCATCGGCGGCACCGGTGATGCGATCGTCACCTCGGGTGGTGTCGTCAGCAGCGCGGCGAGCATCAATGTCGGCGGCTTCGGCGCCGACGGATCGCTGAATGTCACCAATACCGGCACGGTTCTGGCCACCACGACGTTCAATATCGGCAATGCCGCCTTGATCGGTGGCACCTTCTACGGCGGCACCGGCTCGTTGAAGATCGGCCCCGGCGGTGTGGTGAAGGTGACGCAGGCCTCGCAGACGGCCGTGTCGGGCATGAACATCGGCGGCTCGAACGCCGGGGTCACCGGGCTGTCGAACGGCAATGTCACGGTATCGGGCGCCGGGGCGTTGCTGGATCTGAACGACAATCCGCTCAATATCGCAAGCCTGGGCAACGGGACCCTGTCGATCAGCAAGGGCGGTGTCGTCAAGGCCGGCACCGCCGACAGCACCCTGTCTTCCGCGATCGCCGTCGGCCGGCTGGGCAATGGCGAGGTCACGGTCAGCGATCTCGGGTCGCAACTGATCGCTGATGGTTTCGTCTATATCGGTCGTGGCGGCACCGGCACGCTGCGGGTCGAGAACCAGGGCACGATGATCGTCGGCGTCGATGCCAAGGGCGCCGGCAACATCAGTATCGGTGCGGCCAACGGCCTGGGCCCTGTCTGGACCACTGGCGGCGTCGGGCAGGCGTTCGTCACCACTGGCGGCGGCCTGTCGACGCAGGAGGATCTGAACGTTGCCATCGCTGCCGATGGCCTGCTGAGCATCAACCAGGGTGGCCTGGTGGAGGTCGATGGCACTCTTCGTGTCGGCAACACGCGTGCGATCGCCGTCGGGGACACCATCGTCTCGCTGTCGGGCACGACGGTCGTCGCCGCCGCGACATCCCTGGCCGGCAATGGCGTCGTCAACATTGGCGCCGGCAGCGGGCTGAAGGTGCATGGCGGCACGATCACCACGGCCGGCACCTCCGACATCTCCATCGCGGCGGGTGGCGGATCGACCGGGGCGATCAATGTCAGCGGCCTGCTGGTCAGCGACCAGCGCATCGGCGTCGGCGCGGCCGGGGTCGGGTCGCTGACGGTCAGCAATGGCGGCACCGTGCAGGCCGCGACCGCCTTTGCCGGCGACGGCGCGATCTTTATGGGTGGCAGCATCGGCGGCACCGGTTTCCTGACCGTGAAGGATGCCGGCTCGGTCCTGGTTGCCAAGGGCCAGGTCAATGTCGGGCAGGCCGGCGTCGGCCACCTGCTGGTGCGCAACCAGGGCACGATCACCTCGGGCGGCAGCACCGTCGATGCGACCGAGGGTTTCGTCGTCGGCCATTCCGCCAGCGCGCTTGGCGATGCCGTCGTCGGCGGCGCCAACTCGCTGCTGTCGAACACCGGGCGCTTCATTGTCGGTGATGCGGCGCGGGGCGAGCTGACGATCAGCTCCGGCGGCACGGTGATCACCACGCCGGGCACCGCCGTGACCAACGGCGCCGAGATCGCCAGCCAGAAGACCGCCGACGGTTCCACGGTGCGGGTCGCCGGGGCCGGATCGAACTGGCAGGTCGGTGGCGGGCTGATCGTCGGCAACGCCGGCGACGGGTCGTTGAACATCACCGCCGGCGGCACGGTCAGCGCGACGACGCTCGACGACGGCGACCAGGCGGGCGGGCGCGGCCATGTCGCGGTGGACGGTGCCGGCAGCATCCTGACGCTGACCGGCGCGGCAACGATCGGCGATGCCGGCGATGCCGCGATGACGATCTTCAACGGCGGCTCGGTCGTTGCCGATTCCCTGGCCGTTGGCGCGCAGATC
>CAYZKM010000002.1:0-38284 GCA_964478525.1 uncultured Bifidobacterium sp. | reverse complement strand
ACGATGTCGCCCATGCCCAGGATGCGGCCGGCGACGCGTTCCGGATGGAACTCCTCCAGCGCGTCCTGCTTCTCGCCGACGCCGATCAGCTTGATCGGCGCGCCGGTGACCGCGCGCATCGACAGCGCCGCGCCACCACGGGCATCGCCGTCCATCCGGGTCATCACGATGCCGGTCACGCCGACCGCGTCGTTGAACGCCTTGGCGGTGTTGACCGCGTCCTGCCCGGTCATGGCATCGACGACCAGCAGGGTCTCCACCGGGTTGGTGGCGGCGCGGATCTGCTTCACCTCCTCCATCAACGCCTCGTCGATCGCGAGGCGACCGGCGGTGTCCAGGATGACGATGTCGAAGCCTTCCCGCCGCGCGGTATCCATCGCGCGGTTGGCGATCTGCACCGGGGTCTGGCCGGCGACGATCTCCAGGCTGGGGACTTGCGCCTGTTCGGCCAGCTGCGCCAGCTGCAGCTGCGCCGCCGGGCGCTGCGTATCCAGGCTGGCCAGCAGCACCTTGCGCTTCATCCGGTCGCGGAAGCGCAGCGCGAGCTTGCCCGAGGTCGTCGTCTTGCCCGAGCCCTGCAGCCCGACCATCAGGACCGGAACGGGCGCGGCGGCGTTCAGGTTGATCGGCACCGCGCCGGCACCGCCCAGCTGCTCGATCATCACGTCGTTGACGATCTTGATGACCTGCTGCGCGGGGGTGACGCTGTCCAGCACCTCGGCGCCGATGGCGCGCTCCCGCACTTTGGCGATGAATTCGCGAACGATCGGCAGGGCGACGTCGGCATCCAGCAGCGCGAGGCGGACCTCGCGCAGGGCTTCGGCCACATCGTTCTCGTTCAGCGCGCCGCGGCGGCGCAGCCGATCGAAGACCCCGGAAAGCTTGTCCGACAACGACTCGAACACGCGCGTGACCCTTCTCAACGACGAACACGCCGCTGCGCGAACCCTCGCGGAGCGGCGGAGCCCCCGCGTTCGGCGGGGACCGGGCTATGATGGCGACCCGGATCGGCGGCTTATGGGGGCTTGCCCGGCCGAAGTCAAGAATGGCGGATCGGGCGGGCGCCAGCGGAACCGGCACCCGCCCGGCGCGTCATTTCGCCGGCATCACCCCAATCGCGATGGACCGCACGAAGGTCACGTCCACCTTGTCACCCGATTTCAGCGTGGCGGCGAAATCCTGCATCGGCTTGGTCTGCAGCACCATCGACCGCTGCTCGCCGGCCGGCATGGTCATCGTCACGGTGCGGGTCGCCGCGTCATAGCCGTTGAACGTGACCCGCGTGCGCAGCGCCTCGCCGGCGAACGCGCCGGGACGCCCGCCTTCCGGCGTCCGCCCCACCGCCTCGGCCGCCCCACGCGGACCACCCGCTCCGCTGGGTGGCGCCATCTCGGCCACCACGCCCAGGCGCAGGCGCATCACCACCAGATCGCCCGGCTTCACCTGCCCGAGATTGCGCACCTGCGGGCCGACCTGCACCGTGGACAGCGACCCGTCCTCGCCGCGCAGCAGCACGGTCCGGGTGGCGCGATCGATCGTCTCGACCACCGCGCGGGCGTCGATCTGCTCGCCCACCACCGCGCCGCGACGCGCATGCGCCGGTGATTGTCCCACGGTCTGCCCCGATTGGGTCTGCGCCGACTGGGTCTGTGCCGGCTGGGCCTGTGCCGGCACCACCGCCGTCAGCCCCAGCGCCAGCGCGCCCACCGCCATGACATGCTTCATCTCTGTCCCACCCTTGCGTGACTGGCCGGAAACGACCGGCCAGTATCGTTGGAAACGCCCCGACCGGCCTGCCGGACGGGATGGCACATGGAACCGGCGCCAGGCCCGGCTCGTCAATGGCCCAGCGGCGGTACCCCTGCGGCAGTGCTCCAGCGGCAGTACCCCTGCGGCAATGCCCCAGCGGCACGGCAGACCGGCCGATTGTCCGATTGACCCGGCCAACTCACTCGCATACCTACAGTCTCCTCTGTACCGGGGTTTTCGCCGTGCCACCGCCGACCGATACGTTCACGCTCGAGGGACATGTCGGCTTTCTTCTCCGTAAGGCGCATCAGCGCCACGCTGCGATTTTCGTCGAGGCCGCGGCCGAACACGGCCTGACCCCTACGCAGTTCGCCACGTTGTGGAAAGTGACCGAACTCGGAAAGGCCACCCAGAACCATCTCGGCCGCCTGGTCGCGATGGACCCGGCAACGATTCAGGGCGTGGTCCGACGATTGACCGAGCGTGGGCTGCTGGCCCGCGCGGACGACCCGATGGACCGGCGCACCGCGGTGCTGACCCCGACCGAGGTCGGGGTCCACCTGATCGCCACGGTGGTTGCCTGCGCGCAGCGGGCGCACGACGCCGCCCTGTCGCCGCTGACCCTGGACGAGCAGGCGCTGTTTCTGAACCTTCTCCGCAAGCTGGGCTGAAGATCGTGACCCACCAAGACCTGCCTTCCCTGAACCTTGGCTTCAGCTTCGCCGAACTGAACCGGCGCGACGGGCTGATCCGGCTGGACCAGGCCTTCCTGGACCGGCTGCGCGCCTTGGATGACGGGCTGTACCAGCGCCTGCTGGCCGCCCGCGCCGCACCCGCGGCGCTGGAACGCAAGGCCGAGAGCGAGCTGATCGTCGCCATCGGGCCGATGCTGGACCAGTTCGTGGCCGAGTTGTTCGGCATCACCGCGGCAACCGACGCGCTGGCGCGAGCCACCGCCGGGATGGACCCGATCCATGCCTGCAAGCGCCTGTTCGTGCAGCGCCAGGCCGTGCGCAAATACCCCGATCCGTCGGGCTTCGACGGGCCCGCCCTGCGCGCCGAACTGCAATCCCGCTTCGGCGAACCCTTCTCCGAGGCGGCGCTGGCCCGCCATGTCACCGCCTGGGAAGCCGCCGGCGACGCCGGCGCGCTGGATCTCGCCCAGCGCTATGCGGCCTGGGCCACGCTGACGCCGGCCGGCAGGGCCGCCCACAAGGGCGACACCATGTTCCGCGTGCCCGGACGCATCGATCCCACCGCGCTGGTGCCGGTGGAAACCATCATCCGCGACGGCGTGACCATGCTGCGCCTGCCCGAACATGAATGGCGCCACCGCGAGGGCTTCGCCCTGACCGATGCCGGCATGACCGGCCAGCAGGCGCTGGACCAGATCAACTACTGCATCTGGTGCCACGCCCAGGGCAAGGATTCCTGCAGCACCGGGCTGCGCGACCGCAAGACCGGCGCGTTCCAGAAATCGCCCTTCGGCGTCACCCTGGCGGGCTGCCCACTGGACGAGAAGATCAGCGAGATGCACACGCTGCGCGCCCAGGGCAGCGTGCTGGGCGCCTTTGCCACCATCGCCGTCGACAATCCGATGATGGCCGCCACCGGCCATCGCATCTGTAACGACTGCATGAAGGCCTGCATCTACCAGAAGCAGGAACCCGTCGACATCCCCCAGGCCGAAACCCGGATCCTGAAGGACGTCCTGGGCCTGCCCTGGGGCTTCGAGATCTACGCCCTGCTGACGCGGTGGAACCCGCTGGATATCCGCCGCCCGCTGCCGCGGCCCGACAGTGGCAGGAAGGTGCTGGTCGTCGGCCTCGGCCCCGCCGGCTTCACCCTGGCGCACCACCTGATGAACGACGGCCACACCGTCGTCGCCATCGACGGCCTCAAGATCGAACCGTTGGGCTTCGACCCCACCACCCCGGTGCGCGACGCGGAAACCCTGTTCGAGAACCTGGACGACCGCGTGATGGCCGGGTTCGGCGGCGTCGCCGAGTACGGAATTACCGTGCGCTGGAACAAGAACTACCTGAAGCTGGTCCGCCTGCTGCTGGAACGGCGGGCCGAGTTCGCCCATTTCGGCGGCGTGCGCTTCGGCGGCGGTGCGACGCTGGGCATCGACGATGCCTGGGCCATGGGCTTCGATCATGTCGCGCTGTGCATGGGTGCGGGCAAGCCGACCGTGCTGGACATCCCCAACGGGCTCGCCCGCGGCGTGCGGCAGGCGTCGGATTTCCTGATGGCGCTGCAACTGACCGGGGCGGCCAAGCTGTCCTCGATCGCCAACCTGCAGCTGCGCCTGCCCGTGGTGGTGATCGGCGGCGGCCTGACCGCGATCGACACCGCGACCGAGAGCCTGGCCTACTATGTCCGGCAGGTGGAGAAATTCGCCCAGCGCCACGCCATCCTGGTCGCCGAACGCGGGGATGCCGCCGTGCGCGCCCGCTGGTCGGCCGAGGAGAGCGAGGTCGCCGCCGAGTTCCTGTCCCATGCCGGCGCCATCGCCGCCGAACGCGCCGCCGCCGCGGCCGAGGGGCGGGCACCGCGCCTGGCGCGGCTGCTGGAAGGCTGGGGCGGCGCGACCGTCGCCTATCGCCGCCGCCTGATCGACAGCCCGTCCTATACGCTGAACCACGAGGAAGTGGCCAAGGCGATGGAGGAAGGCGTCCGCTTCGCCGAGGGCCTGACCCCCAGGGCCGTGACCCTGGACGCGCACGGCCATGCCGGCGGGCTGACCGTGGCGCGCGCCGACGGGACCGAGGCCACCTTGCCCGCCCGCGCCATCCTGGTCGCCGCCGGCACCCAGCCCAACACGGTGCTGGCCCGCGAGGACGGGCGTATCACGCTGGACGGGCGGTATTTCCAGGCGATCGACGAGAACGGTGCCCCGGTGACGCCGGAACGCGGCCTGGCCAAGCCCGACGCCGCCCAGGTGCTGATGCACCGTGCCCCCAACGGCCGCTTCATCAGCTTCTTCGGCGACCTGCATCCCAGCTTCTTCGGCAACGTCGTCAAGGCGATGGGCGGCGCCAAGCGCGGCTATCCCGTCGTCTCCCGCGCCCTCGGTGCCCTGCCGGCCTCCGAAATGCCGGGCGCGGCGGTGATCGCCCGCATGCGCGATGCCCTGTCCGCGACCGTGCACGCGGTGCACCGCCTGACCCCCACGATCATAGAGGTCGTGGTGCGCGCCCCCGCCGCCGCCCGCGCCTTCCGCCCCGGGCAGTTCTATCGCCTGCAGAACCACGAGGTGCTGGCCCCGCGCATCAGCGATCCGGGCATCGGACAGACCGTGCTGAACATGGAAGGCCTGGCGATGACAGGCGCCTGGACCGATCCGGACCAGGGCCTGGTCAGCGTGATCGCGCTGGAGATGGGCGGCAGTTCGGACCTGTGCGCGGCTCTGCGCCCGGGCGAGCGCGTGGTGCTGATGGGCCCGACCGGCGCGCCCACCGAGATCCACCCCGACACCACCGTCGCCCTGGTCGGCGGGGGCTTGGGCAACGCCGTGCTGTTCTCGATCGGGGCCGCCACACGCGCCGCCGGCAGCAAGGTGATCTACTTCGCCGGCTACAAGGCGCTGCGCGACCGCTACAAGGTGGCCGAGATCGAACGCGCCGCCGATGTCATCATCTGGTGCTGCGACCAGGCCCCTGGCTTTACGCCGAACCCCGACCGGCCGCAGGACCGCTCGTTCGTCGGCAATATCGTGCAGGCCATGGCCGCCTACGGATCCGGCCAGCTGGGCAGCCAGGCGGTGCCGCTGCACGATGCCGAGCACATCATTGCGATCGGATCGGACCGGATGATGCAGGCGGTGGGCATCGCGCGGCACGGCGTGCTGTCGCCGTATCTGCGTCCCGTCCATACGGCGATCGGGTCCATCAACTCGCCCATGCAGTGCATGATGAAGGAAGTCTGCGCGCAATGCCTGCAACCCCATGTCGACCCCGCGACCGGGGAGCGGACCGTGGTGTTCTCGTGCTTCAACCAGGACCAGGCGCTGGACTGGGTGGACTTCCCCGCCCTGCATGAACGGCTGATGCAGAACGGCGTGCAGGAGAAGCTGACGGCGCAATGGATCGACCGCGCGTTGCGGCGGCTGGAATTGCGGACGGCCGAGGACTGACGCCTCGACGCATCGCGGGTTTCCGATCATGCTGACCACCGACAGGGCCGCAAGGCCAGCGCGCGGGAGGCTTGCATGAAATTCGGTTGGCTGACACTGGCGCTTTCTCCCTCGCCCGAGGAAGACGCCCTTCGCATCGACCAGCAGATCGACCAGATCTGCACCGCCGAAGCGCTCGGCTTTTCCGACGTGTGGCTGACCGAACACTATTTCACCGGCGAGAGCGTCTACAACGACGCGCTGGTCTTCGCCGCCGCCGTCGCCATGCGCACCCGGCGCATCCGCATCGGGTTCGCCGTGGTGCAGATGCCGTTCCATCATCCGATCCGCCTGGCCACCCAGCTCGCGCTGCTGGACAACCTGAGCAAGGGACGTATCGACATCGGTGTTGGCAAGGGAACCGTCTATAACGAATACGAATTCGTCGGCCACGGGCTGCGCAGTGACGACAGCCGAGCGCGGATGGAGGAAGGGGTTGAGATCCTGCAACGCGCGTGGCGCGAGGCGCCGCTGCACTACAAAGGTCGATACTACGACCTGAACGTGCCGGAAATCCGCCCGCGCCCGGTCCAGCAACCCGGGCCGCCGCTGTGGCGCAGCGTGATCTCGGCGTCGTCGTTCACCGATTGCGGACGCCAGGGGATCCCGATCCTGACCTCGCGCCTGCCGGTGGCGCGGATACGGGAACGCTGGGCACTGTACGAGCAGGGGCTGCGGGACGGCGGCCATGACGAGGCGACCCGCGCGCGCCTGCTGAACGACATCGCGCTGTGGCGCAACGTCTATGTCGCGGAAACCGACGCACAGGCGGAAGACGAGCTGTCGGCGCTGCTGCTGAACACGCGCCACCACATGATGCATGTGCGCGATGCGTTCAATCCCGATGATTTCGTGATCGATCCGGTGAACCTGAACCCGTGGACCGATCCCACGGTCAGCGACGCCGACGCCCTGCCCTTCGTGCTGTCCACCGGCTCGATCTTCGGGTCCGCCAGGCGGGTGCGCGAACAGGTGGCGGAATTGCGCGATGTCGGCGTGCGGCATCTGCTGTGCCAGACCGGCTTCGGCGACATGAGCCACGCGCAGAACCTGGCCTCGATGCGCCGGTTCGGCGAGCAGGTGATGCCGGCCTTCGCCGGATAGACGTCAGGTGTGGCGGGACACGATGCGCCGCCGGAGGGGGACAGGATGACCGGACAGACCAACGACATCTGGGCGACGGCCTGGACAGGATCGATCCAGGGCCCCTACCCCGCCGGCGTGCCATCCGCGCAACCGGACCAGAGCTTCGCCTTCCCCGATGCCCGCATCGGCGCGCGCGACCAGTCGTTTCGCCTGGTCCTGCGCCCGGACATCTGGGGCAAGGCCACGCGGCTGCGCTTCTCCAACGTGCTGGGCACAAAGCCGCTGCGGCTGGACGGCGTCCATGTCGGGCTGCAGGAATCCGGCAGCGGCATCGTCGGCGGCACCAACCAGGCGGTGCGCTTCGGCGGCGCCGACGGCATCACCATCCCGCCCGGCGAGATGGCGTGGAGCGATTCCGTCACCTTGCCGTTCGTCGATAGCGCCGACAACAGGCTGCTGCGCGGGCGCCGCCTGGCCGTCAGCTTCCATGTCGCCGGCGACAGCGGGCCGATGACCTGGCACGCCAAGGCACTGGCGACGTCCTATGTCTCGATGCCCGGCGCGGGGTCGCATGGCGCGGCCGAGCTGACCGACGCCTTCCCGCTGACCACGGCATCGTGGTTCTTCCTCGATGCGGTCGACATGCGCGCCCCTGCCGGCGTGCGCGTGATCGTGGCGTTCGGGGATTCGATCACCGACGGGACCTATGCCGCGATGAACGCCGACGACCGCTGGGCCGATGCGCTGTCGCGCCGGCTGCATGCGGTCCATGGCAACCGCGTGTCCATCGTGAATGCCGGCATCGGCGCGAACCAGGTGATCGGGCCCGCGGTCTACTCGGCCGAGGCGGCGATGAACTGCGACCCTGCCGCGGTCGCCCGTCGTGAACCCGCGGCACTCGGCCTGCAGGGCGGCCCCTCGGCGCTGGAGCGGATGCAGCGCGACGTCCTCAGCCTGTCCGGCGTATCGACAATCATCTGGATGGAGGGGATCAACGATTTCGGCATCTCGGGCGCCGAAGCCGATGCCGTGATCGCCGGCCTGAAGACCGGGGTTGGCAGGATGCGCGCGGCCATCCCCGGCGTGCGGGTGATCGGCGCGACACTGACCTCGGCGGTGAATTCCAGCCTCGCGCATGGCACACCGGCGGTGGAGGCGAAGCGGCAGGCGGTGAACCGGTTCATCCGCACCACCGACCTTTATGACGCGTTCGTCGATTTCGACCGCGCCACGCTCGATCCGGACACCGGGGAATTGCGGGCCGCGTTCCAGCCCAACGGCACGATCGGCGGCGAGGGCGACCGGCTGCATCCGAACCATGCCGGCTATCTGGCGATGGCGCATGCCGTCGATCTGGACGCTGTGCTGCCCTGACGGCCGGGCGGCGGAAAGGGTGCGCCCCCTTCCGCCGGACGCGTCAGACCGTTGCGCCGCCGTCGATCGCGACCTCGGCGCCGGTGATGTAGCCACTTTCGTCGGACAGCAGGAACAGCACGAGCTGCGCGACCTCGTCCGCCGTACCCATCCGCGCCATCGGCACGCGCGTCAGGCGTTCGGCGTTCTGTTCGGGGGTGCGCACCTTCAGCATGTCGGTGTCGATCGGCCCGGGATGGACCGAGTTCACACGGATCTTCCTCGGCGCCAGGTCCGCCGCCGCCGCCTTGGTCATGCCGCGCAGCGCCCATTTCGTCGCGCTGTAGGCGATCGCACCGGGCGATCCGCGCAGGCCCGCGACCGAGGAGATGTTGACGATCGATCCGCTGCCGGATTTTTCCATCGCCGGCACCACCGCCTTCATGCCCAGGAAGCAGCCCAGCTGGTTGATCCGCATATGACGCTCGAACAGCGCCGCATCGGTCTCCATCAGCGTGGCCGGCTGGTAGATGCCGGCGTTGTTGACCAGGCCATGCAGGCCGCCCATCGCGGTGGCGGCGGCGATGGCCGCATCCCAATCGGCTTCCCTGGTCACGTCCTGGCGTACGAACACCGCGGCCGATCCCAGTTCGGCGGCCAGCGTCCGGCCATCGGCTTCCAGCAGGTCGCCGATCACCACCTTCGCGCCTTCCCGCACGAACAGGCGCGCCTCGGCCGCGCCCTGCCCGCGCGCGCCGCCGCTGATCAGAATGATTTTTCCCTTGAGACGATCCATGTGTTTCCTCCTTGCACACGGACGCGGCAGATCAGCCGCGCCACGTCGTGGACCTGTCGGGGATAGCAGCCGGGATCGATCTTGTCAGGTCAGACGGCCGTTGCCATCGCGTCGCGGAAGGCGCTGGTGGCGCCGGTCAGCATGATCTGCACGCCGACGCACAGCAGCAGAAAGGCCGACAGCCGGGTGACCACGCGCGTGCCCTCGGGCCCGATCATCCGGGCCACGGTCCCCGAATGCCGGTACGACAGATAGACCGTCGCCGCGATGGCCAGCGCGACCAGGGTCGAGGATACCATCCCGATCAGCAGGCCATGGCCGTTGGCGGAGCGATGCGCGCCCAGGGCGATCGCGGCGGCGATGCTGCCGGGCCCCGCGGTCAGCGGGATGGTCAGAGGGAAGAAGGCCAGCGTCATCACCGGGGCGGTGTCCAGCGCCTCCCGCGGGGCGGTCTTGGCGGGCGCGTTCAGCATCCGCCACCCGGCCGTCGCGACGGCGAACCCGCCGGCGATGCGAAGCGCGGGCATGGTGATGCCGAAGAAGCCGAGGATCCACGACCCGGCGATCAGCGAGACGATCAGCACCAGCATCGTATAGAGGCCGATGCGCCAGGCCAGCGCGCGCTGTTCCGAACCCGAGACCCAATGGCACATGTCAAGAAAGACGAAGGCGTTGCCAATGGGATTGATGATACTGAACAGCGTCGAATAGCCGATCAGGAACTCGGCGATGACACTCCGCAGGGCTTCCATCGGTATTCTCCTCGGCCGGTAGCCGACCCGCCTGTCCACGTCGTGTCATACGTGACGAACCCTGGAATACTGGACCACCCGGCGGGCGAGTTCAACGCATGACGCGATAGCGCATGATCACGCTGAGCGGAATCGTGGCAGCGGGTGAATCATGCGCTCAAACAATGAGCTAGCGCATGATCACGCTGAGCGGAACCGTGACAGCGGGTGAATCATGCGATCAGACAATAAGATAGCGCGCGCTGACCGGTTACGGTCAGCCGGAAAGCGCGCTATTGCGCCGGCACCGCCCAGCGTTCGACTTCGACTCCCGGCACCGCGAACCGCTCGGTCAACCGCCCGCCACCGGCCGCCAGCGCCTCTCGCGTGTCGGCGCGGGTGGTGAAGCCCGGGTCCTCGTCGACCGAGGTTGGCTGGTCGCGCATGACCAGCCAGACGACGCCGGTTCGATGCATCAGCGACGACAGCGCATGATCGGCGGTGATCGTGGTGGTGCCCAGCGCCTTGGCGGCCAGTTCCTCCATCGGCGCCGGCGGCGTGACCAGCACCACGTGCGGCGGGGCGGCGCCGATCCGGCGCATGGCGGATGCCAGCGAGATCTCCAGGAACGCGCTTTCGGTCATGATGACCGGCTCGCCAGGCCGCATCTTTTCCCGCAGGGATTGCGCGGCCAGGTCCCAGCGTTCCTTCCGGACCGGCAACTGGTGCCAGCCGGCCACGCCCAGCGCCTGCAGGCCCAGCAGCACGACGGTGACGGGCAGCATCAGCCGGCGCGGCAGGGCGGCGGCGCCGATCCCCAGCAGCACCGCCAGCGGCGCCAGCAGGAACAGCGCGGTGCGATCCAGCAGGACCGGGATGAACAGGCTGACCAGCGGCAGCGCCAGACCACCCACCAGCATCATCGCCGCCAATGCCGGAATGATCGCCAGGCCGGACCGCCACCACAGCCAGCCGGCGGCGCCCAGCAGCCCGGCCTGCAGCACCGCCGCCACCGGTGACAGCGGCCCCAGGAACGGTGCGATCAGCGTGCGACCGTACAGGCGCAGGACCTCGATCAGGCCCTGTGGCTCGATCCAGCGGTCGATGAAGCTGGCCGAAAACAGCGCATGGCGGATGATCGCCGCCAACGGCATCGCCGCACAGATCGCCATCACCACGGCGGTGACGACCAGCCACAGCACCGCGCGCCAGAACCGGCCGCGTCCCGGCAGCACGCCGACCAGGACCATCACGCCCAGGCCGAGGGTGATGAAACCCGCCGTCGCATGCAGCCACAGCATGCCGCCGATCAGCACGCCCAGGGCGATGGACGACGACCAGGCCGATTCGCCGTCCCGCACGCGCTGGATCACGCGCTGGGCCGCCAGGATCGACAGGCTGGCCGCAAGGAACAGCACGGCATAGCAGCGCGCGTCCTGCGACAGGCGGACATGGCTGGCCGCCAGCGCGACGAAGGCCCCCGCGACCCAGCCGGCGCTTTCCGAAACGGCGCGACGACCGATCAGCCATATGACGGGCACCGAGGCGGCGCCGGCCAGGACCGACAGCATGCGGATTTCCGCGATGCCGTTGCCGAACGGGCCGCTCCATATTTTTGCGAGGGCGTAATATCCAGGCGGGCTCGATTCGGCCACCGCCATCGGACCCAGGATCACGTGCCAGTCCATGGTGGCGATGCCGAGCGTGGCGGCCTCGTCGAACCAGACGGGGTCTGTGGAGAGGTGGACCAGCCGCACGATCACCGCCAGCACGAACAGGCCGGCGACGCCCAGCCAGACGAACTGCGGCGAGCGGGCAGACAGCGCCGACCCGGTCATTGCCGTCAGCCGCGACGACACGGATCCGGCCCGCGGCAGAATGTCAGCGTGCGGGCGCATCGGTGCCCTCGGCATCGCGGCTGGCGGGTGCGGGACCGGATCGTTTCATTGCATGACAATCGCGGCGCATCGGGCATCTATCCTGTCCAGCCGGCCGGCGTGGTCTGCAACCAACGGTTGCCAGTTGTTTCGTACACGCGATAGCCCATGTCAGTCATCATGAATGTCATACAGGCATTCCATACATGCGCCGCATCGTATTTCCCCGGGAAACAATCACGCGGCAAAATCTTCGAAAAACAGGTCCCGATCTCCGTGTTTTTCCGATACCGCATGCGTGTCGTCATCACCCGGGCGTGCGGCGATCGGAGAGCAGGCTGTCGAGCATGTCATCTAGGCCATCGACGAACACATCCCATGTGAAATTCTTCACGTGCACGGCGCCTGCCTGCCCCATCCGTTGCGCAAGTCCGGGTTCCCCGGCGATCACGACCATCCGATCGGCAAACCGCGCGGGCTCGTCCGGTTCCAGAAATCCGGTCTGCTCATGCAGGATCGTCTCGCGCGGGCCGCCGCGGTCGACCGCGATCACGGGCTTGCCGGCGGCCATCCCTTCCAGCGGCGTAAGGCCCCAATCCTCGTTGAAGGCGGTGAACAGCACGGCGGAACAGCCCTGGTACAGACTGCGCAATTCCTGGTCCGTCGGCCCGATGCGGAACGCGACGCCGCCGATCTGTTCCGCCCGGGCCTTCAACGTCGCCAGGTAGGGCTGGCTTTTCGCGTCGACCATGCCGGCGATCACCAGCCGCCAGTCCATGCCAAGCCTGGCCCGCGCGATCGCGAAGGCTTCCAGCCCGAGTTCGATGTTCTTCGTCCACATGATCCGGCCCGGGATCAGGAAATACGGCTCCCACCGGTCCGACGGGCGGATATCCTCGGCCCGGATGCCCGGGTTCAGAATGGTGATGGCGTCCCGATCGCGCAGACCGCCAGCGACGATGCGGTCGCGGATGGTGCCGCTGATGGCCGCCACCGCGCCATAGCGCCGCCAGCAGAAGCGGTCGATCACGCGAAACACCGCCTCGGCCATCAGGGCGAATGGCCGCATCGGCCCGACGCGCTGCAGCAATCGGGCGCGATACTCGGGATCGAAGATCGCCCGCAACGGCGTGAAGCACAGGCAGGCGACCGGGCGGGCGGTGTTGCGCAGGGTCATCAGGTCACCCAGACCCTCGCAGGAAATCACCAGCACATCGAATTGCGAGGGATCCAGCCGCGTGGTGGCGATGTCCAGCGCGCCACGGATCACCGCGCCATAGCTGCGGCGGACCGGCACACGCGAAAGCTCTATCACGCGCAGGTTCTTCAACTCGGGATAGGTTGCCTCCGCATCGAAATGGCTGGTGTAGAAGGTCCATTCGTGGCGGGACAACCGATCGACCTCCAGGATCGTCCGCTCGATCCCGCTCTTGAGGTAGATCCACGGGTGATAGAACGCCACGCGCATCAGGCGCCACCGCGCGGTTGCGCCGGCCGCCCGGGCCGCGACGCCACCCCCGACGCCATGACCTCGGCATAGACCTGCAGCAGGCGATCGAGATGGATATCCCAGGTCATCAGGGCGGCACGACGCCGGTTTTCCTGCCCCAGCGCGGCGGTACCGGCGGTATCGTCCCATCGGCGGCGGATCGCGGCGATCATCGCCGCCTCGTCGCCGGGCGCGACGGCATCGCCGGCGAAATCGATGGTGTCGATGCTGGAAATCACGGCACAGCCGGCCGCCATCGCCTCGGCCACCACGATCCCATAGGTTTCGGAATACGACGGAAACAGAAAGATCGACGCTCGGCTCAACAGGTCCAGGTAGCGCTGGCTGCCCGTGGATTCGACGATTTCCATGTTCGGCGGCGCACTTGCGCACAGGGTCGGGATGTCATCCGCCCAGCCGACCGCGCAGAACGGGATATCCGGCAGCGCCCGCGCGGCCGCCATCACGTGGTGGATACCCTTGCGCACATCCATGCGCCCGGCGAACAGCACGATCGGCTTGCTGCGATCGGGCGGCGGCAGGCGTTCGTGATCGATGCCCGGGGCCAGGATCATGCTGCGTTCCTCGGGCGCGCCAAGTCGCACCGCGATGCGACGCGACGCCTCGCTCAGGAACATGGCGCGATCATAATGCCGCGTGACCATCAGGCGCTCCCACGCCTGGAACACACGCCCGACCACCGGTCCGCGCATCGCCTGCCAGGTATCGCCGAACAGCGCCAGCACCTCGCACACCACGGGCTTGCCGACCCATCGCGCCGCAAGCAGGGATGGCAGGCAGGCGTGGTAGTTGAAGGTGTGGATGACATCCGCATGGCGCGCTGCATTGGCAATCGCACACACTCTCAGGTTGAATGCATAGCGCGAGACCGGCAACCGTTCAGTGCGGACGCCGGCATATTCAGTGATCGACGGATCGCCCGCCGTCAGGACATGCACGTCATGTCCACGCGCCATCAGCCCGGTCGCGGTGCGCAGCGCGATCGCCTCGCCGCCACCGGCAAAGTCGGGCGGAAACCGTTCATGGGTCAGCAGCACGCGCAACGACATCTGTCACAACACCAGGCTGCGGGCGCGGATGGAATTCACGACCAGGTGGCGCGCGGTCATGATCTGCCGCGGCAGGGCAAATACAAGACGAGCGATCAGGATATGCGGCATGCGGTGGCGTCCGCGATCGGTGAAACGCAGCACCAGGAACGGGCCGCACAGCAGGAACAGGGCCGGATGCAGCAGCACCCCGCCCAGCAGCCCCAGCACGCAGGCGTCGAACGCCGCGGTCAGCGGCGAGAGGAAACAGTGCAGAAACAGGCTGCGGCGATACTCGGGGAAGGCACGCGCCACGAACGGCAGGGTCGACACCACGCTGGTCTCGGCCACCCAGGCCTTGTAGCTGACCGGGAAGACCTCGTGATACACCAGCGCATCCGCGCGGAACCCGGTCGCATGGCCGGCGCGGATGAAGGCCCATCCAAGCGTGGTGTCCTCGGACGAACGCAGGGCGCGGAACACCTCGGGGAAGCCGCCGACGGCGCGGAAGGCCTTCGCGTCATAGAAGATGTTGCAGGTTTCGAAGTAGGCGGTCGGACCGGTCACCGACACGGTCTTTTCCAGCAGGCGCCGCGGCTGGTCGGGGCGCGGCAGGGTCTGGCCCTGCACCAGCGCCAGGCCGCTCTCGATGCCCGCCACGCCTGCCTTGATCCAGCCGGGGGTCGCCATGCAGTCATCGTCGATGAATGCCAGGATCTCACCCACGGCACGATCGGCACCGTACTGGCGCGACGGTCCTGGGCGGGTGAAGCTGGTCCGGTGATAATGGATCGGCACGGCGCTCGCGTCGGCCAGAGCCTGCACCATGCGGTCGGTGCCGTCAGGCGTATGGTTGTTGACGACGATGATCTCGTAGCGGGATTTCGGCCAGTCGAGGTCCAGCAGCGACGTCAGCAGCCGCTCCAGCAGCACCACCCGGTTGTGCGTCGGGACGATCACGCTGACGAACGGGCAGGACGCGGCCCCGTCAGGCGGTACGGACGCGTCGGTCATGGCGTGCTCGATGTCGGCAGACGGTCGTCCTTGCCGGACCCGATCAGGGTCGCGGCGACGGGGCGGCGGCGCATGGCGCGCAGCCGTATCGGCGGAAACCATCGCCGGTCGATCAGCGCGATCACCTGCCGATCCGGCACCTTCCGCAGCGCCTGCGTCTGCCGGCGCATCCGCCACGTCTCCCGCCAATGGGTGAAGGTCCAGCCGACGGCGCGCAGCCGCGCCCCACGGGGCCGGTGCAGGATGGCGTCGGCGATGCCATAGGCCAGGCTGAAGGCCAGGAACGGCACCAGACGCGGCAGACCCAGGGACTTGATGCCCATCCGCACGCGGTTCTTACAATAATGGAACACGAAATCCGGATGGCTCGCCGCCACCTGCTCGGCCACGTGATGCAGCGCGACGGCATTCGGCACCACGCGGGATCGCCAGCCCGCGATGGCCAGCCGCAGGCCCAGATCGGGCTCTTCATAGGCATAGAAGAACCCGACATCGAACCCGCCGACATCCAGCAGCGGTCCGGGACGAACCAGCACCGCCGAGGTGTTGATCCACAATATGTCGACCGGCACGGCATGATCCGTGACCCGGTCGCCCTCGGCGCGGTCCCAGGCCAGGCCGAAGCGGCCCAGCGTGCCGCCATAGCTGTTCAGGATGTCCGGGCTGTGGCCGAAGACCAGCTTGCCGCCGACCTGCGCCAGGGCCGGGTCGGCCTCCAGCGCCGCGACCGTCGCCGCGGTCCAGCCGGGATCGAGTTCGACGTCGCTGTCGATCAGGGCGACGAACCGATCCCGCCCGCGGGCCAGGCCGATATTGCGGGCAACCGTCGGTCCCTCGGGCTTCTTGCGCAGATGCTCCAGCGGGAACGGCAGCTTCGCCGCCAGCCCGGCCAGGACCTCGGTGGTGTTGTCGGTCGACTCGTTGTCGACCACCAGGATGGATTTGCACGCATCCGGCCAGCGCTGCGCGGCGATGGCGCCCAGCGTGACGGGAAGATGGGCCGCGCGATTGAACGTCGGCACCACGTAGAGGATGCGCGCCGTCATGGGATGGTCGGCCGCAGGCGAGGGATGCTGCCGACCACCGCCATCAGCACCGCCAGCGTGAACCATGACGGGTCGAACCACTGCGAGAAGTCCAGCGTCTGCTGCACAAACTGCGTCAGGAACCCCATCGACAGCCCGACGCACAGGCCGCGCACGCCGTCGTCCGAGACCAGCCAGCCCCGTATGGCGCGGGTGAAATACGAGACCAGCAGAATGATGAAGCCGGCCAGGCCGAAGACGCCGGTCTCGGCCAGGATCAGCAGATAGACATTGTGCACGGGCGCCACCGCCCGCACCGCCGCGTCGCCACGGAACTGCTCCAGCTGCACCGTCAGCCAGTGGAACAGCGGCGAATGGCGCGCCAGCCCCAGCGAGGCGTTGTTCAGGCCGATGCCGAACACCGGCGCCTCGTCCCAGATCGCCAGGGCGGCGGCGTTGTATTCGGAGCGGAACGTGACCGAGGCGGAGAAGTCGCCCCAGATCCGGTCATAGATCGCCGCGGCATTATAGGCCGCGACACCGGCCAGCACGGTCAGCGCCACCACCGCCCCACCCAATGCCGCGAACAGCGACAGGCGCCGTTCCCGCACCGCGATCGCGCTGACCAGCGTCAGGGACAGTCCCAGCAGGGCGATCGGGGCACGCGACTTGGTCGCCGCCATGCCCGCCAGGCCGATCGCCAGAACCGCCAGCGCGATCAGCCGGATCAGCGGCGCGCGGGAGTAGTAGGCCACACCCAGGGAGGCCGGCAGCATGACCAGCAGATAGGGTGCGACATAGTTCGGATGACCCAGCGTGCCGCGGGCGCGGTTGTCGATGACATCGACCTCGCCATCGGCAGTCAGAACCTCCTGCCCGGCCACGCCGAAGATCGACAGGAAGTTGCGGTCCGCCTTCAGCACCACCTGCACCGTGCCCAGCCCCGCCTGCGCCACCATGGCCAGGGCCAGCGCACCGACGGCGGAATACCACAGCGAGCGGGTCATGTTGGATTGCAGCCAGACCAGCACGATGATGAAGCGGACGACGCGGGCCAGTTCGTTGAACGACATGTCCGGACGTTCCGCCAACAAGGCCGAGATCACGCAGGGCACCAGAAAGGCCAGGGCTGGCATGGCGATGACCGCGATCGGATCGGCGGGCGGGCGCGCCGGCGCGATGCGGACCGCCCTCTCCAGCAGCGAGACCGCCAGCAGCATGACCAGGAATGCGTCGGCCGGAATCCAGTAAAGCCCGGCAGACCCCAAATTACCGAGTATGTCGTCGAACGAGAAATACTGCCGGTTATACGTCAGCGCCAGAATATACCCGGCCACCAGCACTTCCTTCGCTCGGCCGGACATCACGATCGCCAGTGCCGCGAACAGGCCGACCAGCATGAACAGCGCAGCCTTGGTCGTCAGCTGCGGCACGACCACCGCGATCGACACGGCGGCCGAGGCCAGCGCCAGCCCGCCGGCCGCGCCGAAGACCCAGGCGATCCGCGGGCGCGCGACGCCGGCCACTATCGCTGCACCCCCTCGAACCGCAGCAATGTCAGGCTGTGCGCCGGCACCTTGACCGGCATGTCCGCCGGGGGGTTCGCCTGCTCGGTCGTTTGCAGCGTAACCTCGCCGGGCCCGCCCTTGTCGATCCGCCCGTTGGCCCCTGCCCGCTTCTGCGCGCCCCAGTTCAGGCCGGGAATGCGCGGCAGCTCGGTGCCGGTGTTCGAATCGATGCTCGCGCCCGACAGGGTCTGCGTCACCAGCCGCCGCGCGCCCGAGGCACCGCCGAGCGTGGTGCGGACGACGGCGGCGGCGTTGACGCTTTTGTTGATCAGCAGCACGGTCACCACCGACCGGTCGTCGGACGTCGTGGCCAGGACGTCGATATAAGGCACGCCGCTGACCCGCTCGAAGAAGCCGATGGTGCGGCTGTCATAGGTCGGGCTGGTCACCGCCGACGACAGCAGCCCCGGTTCCATGTCGCGCGACACCATCCGGAACGCCATGAACGGCGCGGTCGGCACCCACGCGCTGCCGCTGCGCCCGATCCAGCCCATGAACGAGGCTTCGTTCAGCTTGAAGAAGTTCGCCAGGCCCATATGCGGCTCCTCGGCGAACACTTTCAGTGCCGAGGCGACGAAGATCGCCGATCCCAGCGTCTTGACGTGGTCGATCCAGGGCGAGGCCGGATTGATCGCATATAGCGGCCCCCATTCGGTGACGCCCAGGCTGATGCGCGAGGCGCTTTCGGGCGCGAAACGCTCCACCTCCTGCCAGGTGTCGGCCAGGTTGCGCGCGATCTGGCGCGGCGCCGCCCACAGCGTGGCGTAGACCTCGGCCGGCTCGAACCCGGCCTCGTCGCCGGCGATCGGGGCATAGGCGTTGTGGACCGTCAGCACGTCCATTGCCGGGCCGGCCTTGCGCAGCACGACCTCGTTCCAGTTGTTGTAGCGGTTCAGCCGATAGCGGCCATAGTTCCGCAGCCCGATGGCGCCGATGCGGATCGTCGGATCGACCGCCTTCATCGCGGCGGAAAATGCCAGGAACCGGTCGGCATAGGCCTGCGGCGACATATGCCCGCCCGACGCATCGCCCTCGATGTACAGCTCGTTCCCGACCTGCCAGAACTCCACATGCGGCCCGCGCGGGGACCGTCCGCCCTCGCCGTTCACATAGCGGACCCATTCGGCGGCGAGCTGCGGGGTGCCGGTCGCGGCGTTGACGGTGATCAGCAGCGACGTGTTCAACTGTTGCGCGAATTGCAGGGCCTCGTCCGTGCCGAAATTGTGCCGGTATGTCTCGCTCGCCCCGGGATGGGTCGGCGTGGTCGCGCGGCGTTCGCGCGGCCCGACCCCGTCGTACCAGTTATAGGCATCGGACCAGACGCCGCCGGGGAAGCGGATCGGCCCCAGGCGCAATTCCCGGGCCAGCGCGACGATCTGCGGGTCCAGCCGGTTGTTGCGCGCGTCCCACAGGCCGTTGGCGTCGCGGATCACCTCGATATTCGTCCCGAACAGGGCGCGCGGGATCGTCCGCACGATCCGCGTCGTGTCGATCCGCACCGCGGCGGTCATGTCCGGGGCGGGTGCATAGGGTCCGGTATCGGATGACGGCGTGGCCGGCGCGGCGGCGGCCGGTGCTGGCGTGGCGGCGGCGTCGACCCGGACCGAGACCTCGGCGAAGCTGGCCTCGCCGGCGGTGCCTTCCGCGACCAGGAACAGCACCACCCCCTCGATCGAGGCATCGTTCGGCACACTCAGCCGGTCCTGCTGCGCCTTGGGCGTCCCGTCGCCGCGCAGGG
Source organism: uncultured Bifidobacterium sp. (assembly GCA_964478525.1). Taxonomy (GTDB): domain Bacteria; phylum Pseudomonadota; class Alphaproteobacteria; order Acetobacterales; family Acetobacteraceae; genus Rhodopila. Next base: position 18,632 of record CAYZKM010000002.1, on the reverse strand, counting down.
TGACCGATCCGGCCGAACCGCTTTTGCGCAGCACGGCCACGCCCATCACCGCGCGTGCCCCACCCGAGGCACCCAGCACCGCCGAAACCAGGACATCCTGGCCCCGGAACGCCGCCGCAGGCAGCAACTGCCCCACCCCATAGGGCTTGGAGGAGGGCGTATTCGCCGCGTTCGGCGACAGCACCAGCACGCCCCCGGTCATGCCGGAGGGCGCCGCGCGGACGGCCATCGTGCCCTTGCGGGCGGTGGATTCGTCCAGGAACCACCCGGATGGCGGCGTGCCACCCTGCGCGAAATTGCCATTCACGGGGTAAGGCTGCGACAGCGCCGCCCGCAGCGGCAGCGCGGCCAACAGGACCAGGAACAGGAAACGGAACGGCTTCATGCGGGACGTTCCTTCGGCCGGAACAACAGGGCAATGCCAGTCAGCAGGGTGGTGTCGACCCGGACTTTCCACCAGGTGATCGCGGCCAGCGCCAACCCGTTCAGCGAGATCGACACTGACGTCGCGATGCCCGCCCCGACCGCGCCGTGCCGCGGGATCAGGATCGCGCACAGCACCAGATCGAGCAGCGCGGTCAGCAGCGACACCGTGACCAGCAGGCGGTTATGCCCGGCGATTGCCAGGATGAACCCGGCCGGCCCGACCATCGCGAGCACGACCTGGGATATCACCAGGATCACCAGGACCCCGTGGCCGGCCGTGAACTCCTTGCCGAACAGGCCCAGCAGCAGGGGCGACAGCGCCAGCAGCGCGATGGTCAGGACCCCGCCGAGCACCGTCGATATCAGCGCGCCTTGGCCCAGGACGCGCTGCAGGCCGCGCAGATCGCCGCGTGTCAGCAATTGCGCGCCCATCGGGCCGAGCATGGCGCTGACCGGGGCGAGGGCGATCCCGACCAGCAGGGCAAGGCGAGAGGCGACGCTGTACGGCGCGGCCACGGCCGGGGAGACCATCGTGCCCAGCAGGATCGTGTCGATCCGCTCGACCATCGAGTAGGCGGCCGTGCTCAGCACGAAGGCGGCTCCAGAGGCGAGCCAGGCGCGCCATGCATCGGTTTCCCGCGCCCCGCGCCAGTGCCGCGCCAGGACCGGCCGCAGGCCGATGGCCTGTGTGACCAGGACCAGGCCCCCCGCGCACACGGTCATCAGCAGCGCCATTTCGGCACTGACCGAGGGGCCGGTGATGGCAGCCCCGCCAACCAGCGCGATCACCAGGAACGGGCGGCTGACATTGCCGAATGCCTCGGCCTGCAAGGGCTGTTGCGCGGCGAGGAAGGCCCCGCTCGCCAGGCTGCTGCCGCTCAGCAGCAGGATCATCGGCACCCCGACCGCCATCGCCGGCAGCATCGGGCGCAGGCTGGGCATCGCCGCGAACACCGCGATGACGATGGCCCCGATCACCAGCGAGCTGACCACGATCAGCCTGATCGAGGTCCACAGAAAGCCGCGGTAGCGCGGCCAGTCGCCCTGTTCGGCGCAGGAGGCCAGGAAGCGCACCGACGCGAGCGGCAGGCCGAGGCCGGCGACCAGGCCCAGCACCGTGGCGCAGGCGACGACGGTGACGTAGACGCCGAACGCCTCCACGCCCAGCACACGCGCCAGGATCAGCTGGCTGGCGAACGCCGCCAGCACGCCGATCCCCTTCAGCGCGATGCCGAACAGCGACACCCACAGCAGCGCCTTGCCGCGCGCCTTGCCTTCCGCGTCCGCGGCCTGCGCGGCGGTGGCACGATCCGGCACGACGTCGGCGTTCGTGGTGGCGCCTGTCATTGCATCTGCGGCACGCCTGCCCGCCCACCGGGGAACGGGATATCGCGGCGCGCTATTTCAACTGCGGCATCCATGGCGTGATCCCGATACTGACACCGTTGTACAGGAAGATCTGCTTCACGATCTGATCGACGTAGCGGCCGGCTTTCGCGAGCTGTGTCGGCGGGATGTAGACGGTGCTGTTGGGCGGCACGATCATATCCTCGCCCAGCCGCATATCGGTCATCACCCGTTCCAGATTGACCTGGCGCATCCGTGCGCGGCCCAGCGGATCGAAGTAAAGCACGCGCACCTGATCCAGCGCGCCCGTCGGCAGCGGACCGCCCGCCGCCGCGACGGTCTGCAGGATCGTCCGCGGTCCCGGCGCCGGCACCGCGCCGGGCACCTTCACCTCGCCGAAGATGAAGATCTGGTTCGCGGCGATGGCCGTCACCCGCACGGTGGTGCGCACGCCGCCGACCGCGGCCGCATAGCGGGCGTCGAGCGCGCTTTGCAGTTCCTCGGGCGTCTTGCCGGCGGCACGGAATCCGTTGGCCAGCGGCAGATCGACCAGGCCGTCGGGGCGCACCACCGCGCCGCGCGCGCGCCCATCGGCGCCGTTCTGGATCACCTCGGCCAGTTCGTCGGCCGGCGTGTTGAACTTGCGGACCGAGACGCTGACGACGGGATCGCGGGCGATGTCGCGATAGCGGTCGGCGATCCTGCGCGCGAGTTCGAGCGGGCGCAGGTCGAAGGCGGAAATCTCCCCCCGCCCGGGCAGCGAGATCATGCCGTCGGGACGCACCACGACCTGGCGGTTGAGTTCCCGGTCGAACTGGAAATCGATGTCGAGCTCGTCGCGGATGCCGATCTGGTAGGGGCGCAGCCGGCGGCCGGTGATGTGGTACATCACCTCGATCCGGTCGCCTGGCTGCATGTGATAGGAGCTGGTGCCGCGCTGCAGGCCGACAGAGATCGCCTCGGCCGCCGCGGCCTGTTCCGCCGGCGACATCGTGTCCAGATAGACCGGCGTATCATCCCCCGCCGTCAGTTCCAGCGACCGGCCATTGTCGGGATTGCAGCCGGCCAGCAGCACGGCGGGCAGCACGATCCACGCCAGGCGTGCCAGTTCTGCCATGATCCGGATCAAACCCCGCTCTCGCGCGGCATGCGAGACGACAGGCGCTGGCGTTGGCGGCATTGGATTCGGCTCACGCTATTTCGACCCGTCGCTTCATGCGGCACGCGTCGTCACCGGTGCAAGCATCGTCCGTCGTGCCCCGGAACAACGCCTCGTATATCGGGCCCAGCCGGTCGAACGAGAATTTTCGCGCATGCTCCCGGCAGGCCGCCGCCGTTGCCGGATCGCGGGCCAGTTCCGCGGCTTCCAGGATCGCGCTGGCCAGGCCCTGGGCATTCGATGCAGAGGGGCCGAGTGCGCCCGGGTCGAACAGCCGCCCGATGCGGCGATCGGTCACGATATCCGTCATCCCGCCATGGGCGCAGGCCACCACCGGCGTGCCGCTGGCCAGGGCTTCCACCACGACCATCCCCTGTGCCTCCCAGATCGCCGGGTTCACGAAGACGGTGGCATTGGCATACAGCCCAGGCAGCACATCGACCGCGCCGACACCGTGGAAGGTGATGGCCCGTTCGACGGATGGCGGCACGGCGGCACGGATCGCCGCGATGGTCGCCTCGCTCGCCTGGCCCGAGTAGCTGAGCGTGGCGGAGGGATTGTCGGCATGGATCAGGGCGAAAGCCTGCGCCAGGGGCAGCGCGCCCTTGCGCGGCTCGTTCAGGTCCGCGACGAACAGGATGTCCAGCCTGTTGCCCGCCGGGGCCTTCGGCGTCTCGAAATACCGATGTATATCGGTCGGCGCCTGCAGCAGACGGCTCTGCCGGCCGAACTGCGTCAGCATCGCCTTGCGGGCGAAGTCCGAGACCGAGATCACTTCCTCGGCATCGCGTACCACGCTGCGGAACATCATGCCGTCCAGCGGCGTGGTGCGAAACATCCGGCGGATCGCGATGCCGGTCATCATATAGGTCAGGCGGAAGCGCGCGCCCCGCCGCCGCGCCAGCAGCGCGCCATAGGCATCGTGGTAGTTCAGGCAGAATACGGCGTCGTACTTCTCTCGCAGCAGCGCCCGGCGCACCTGCAACGAGAACAGGTGGAACGAGTTGACCCAGCGATTGCGCCGGCCCAGCGGCTCTCGCTGCGGCATCAGCAGGCGGCGGACAGGACCGTCCCACTCGGTTCGTCCGCCATTCGGCGCCGACGAAATCACCGTGACCTCGTGCCCGCGCGCGGTCAGCCAGTGCGACAGGTCGTTCAGCAGCCGTTCGGAGCCGCGACGGACCTGCGGCCAGCAATACGGGTTGGTGATGGCGATGCGCATCGGATCGGGACCGCGTCAGGGCCGCGCGCGAAATACCGCATGCCACAGCGACGGCGGCTGCCCGCGTGGGGCATAGCGGTGGCGGGTCAGTTCTTCCACCGTGTCGAAACCGGCATCGTAGATCATCTTCGACAGGGCGTTGGCGCCCAGGCGCCACCAGATGTTTTCCCCTGCCCCGCCATTGTACTGCACGATCGGCAGCCCGTCATGACGGTCCAGATCGGGGTAGATGACATCGGACAGCAGAGCCTCTCCCTTGACCACGCTTCGCACCTTCATCAGCGCGCCCATCGGATCGCGCAGGTGCAGCAGCAGGTCGCCGACATGCACCAGGTCGAACATGCCGAACATTTCGGGAGTCAGGTCATACACGTTGCAGTGAACGTGGCGGACCTTCGACCCCAGCACCGCATGCGCCAGGGCGAAGCCGGCGCCGAACTTCCGGTCCAGGTCCTGTTGCGACATCGTCGCGCGGGTGCGCCATGGCAGGTCGATCTCGGATGCGGTGGCGACGTCCAGCGCCACCACCTCGGCCGCGCCGCGGCGTTCGAATTCAAACGACCAGAACCCGTCGAAGCAGGCGATATCCAGCACGCGCTTGCCGTCCAGCCGCTCCGGCAGCGCATAGTGATGCAGGATCGGCGTGTGGTCGTAATAGCCCGGCGTCACCACGCCATTGCCCAGGTCGATGGTATGATACCACTCGATCCCGGCGACCTGCTCGGCCAGCGCCCCGACCGGTGGCGGGCGCGCCGGATCCTCGGCCGGATGCTCGCGGTCCGACCGATCACGCCGCAGCGCCCCGATCGGCACCGACAATTCAAGCCCGGCCCGCTGGCCGCTGGCATAGACGGACGTCCGGACACCGAGAAATTTCAGGCTGCGAGTTGCCATTCGTCGCTACGTCCTTTGAACGGGTGATGCCATGCGCGCCGCCATGGCCGCTAGAGAACGACGCTTCTGAACCGGATGCTGCCATAGACCAGGGATGCATTCATGATCAGCATCCGCGGCACATGCGCCAGGACGCGGAACGCGAACGCACCGAGATCGATGGGATTGACGCTGCGGGTCTTCTGCACGCCCCGCGCCAGCAGAACCGCCGGCAGCAGCAGCAGCAGCCACGGCGCGTACCACGCCGCGGCCAGGCCGAACGGCACCGCGACGTACAGCGTCGCCGCCGGCGGGTAGAACAGCGTGTCCCAGGTCAGCAGCAGCGGGCGCAGTTCCGGATGCAGGCGCACCAGTTCCGGCAGCACGAACAGCCGCGACCCCTCGACCATCCACAGCAGAAACGTCAGCCTCTCAAGCTCGTGCTGGATCAGCGCGCGCGGCTCGAACCGCTTGCCATAGCCGCTTTTGATCACCCGCCAGGCCAGGTCGGTATCGGCGCACTCGGTGGCGCGGTCGAACAGGTCCTTGTAGCTGAGCGTCGGATTGAAGCCGCCATGCGCCAGGAAGACGTCGCGCCGCATGAACAGGTTGGCCGTCGGGAAGGACGGATGCTCCTGCGGGGTGATGAAGGTCAGGCGGGTCGTGAACTCGACCTTCTGCTCGGGCTTCGGCAGAACCGGACCGGACACCAGCGCGACACGGTCATCCTGAAAATGCGGATACGCCGCCACCATCCAATCCGGGGTCGGGCGGCAATCGCTGTCGGTGAAGGCAATGATCCGCCCGCGCGCGACCGCGACACCCTGATTGCGCGCCGGCGCCGGCCCGCCATCGCGGTCGGTGCGGATCATGCGGATGTCCAGACCCATGTCACGCGCCTTGGCGATCACGGGCGACAAATCCTCGGACGAGCAATTGTCGACCACCACGACCTCGAACCGATCCAGGCCGAAGCTCTGGCCCGCCAGCCCTCGCATGCAGTCAAGCAGCATGCCGGAGCGGTTCTTCACCGAGATCACGACGGAAAATTCCGGGATCGGGCCGTCCCCGGCCATGGCGGCAGTCAACGCAACACTCCCTGCAGGAACCGCGGCAGACGGCGATGGTACCGATTGAAGACACATCCGACGAGTTCAACCCGTTCGGCCTCCAGGTCGGCGCACACACGTTCCAGCGGTTCCCACGACAGGTTGTCGGCCGAGGCAACTAGCATCACATGGGTGCAGGCACGCAGGGCGAGCAGGGTCGCCGGCCCGCTCTGCCATGGCGGCGCGTCGATCACGATCAGGTCGAACACCCCCTCGGCCGCGGCGATCACATCGTCGAGGCTGGCGCGCTTGGCGCCGGGGCCGCCATCGCGGGACAGATCGACCAGCGCCAGCCGGTCGGTCTTTGCGCCCATCAGTTCGGCAACCGTGCGGGTGCCATCGAAGCTCAGCACCACCGGCGGTTCCGGCATGGCGGCGGCATAGCTCGCCACGCCCGGGCGCGGACCGCCCAGATCCACCAGCAGCACCTTCAGCCCCAGCAGCGAGGCCATGTGCCGCCCGACATGGGCACAGATGGTGCTGGTACCCTCGTTCAGGGCGCCGGCGGTCGCGACCAGGACCCGCATCCCTTCCTGCCCCGAGAACCGGACCAGCGCGGCGGCGGCACGCGCAAGCTCGACCTCGACATCGGGGCCGGGCATCCTGCGCGTGGCGAAGCCGCGGCGGTCGAGCGGGATCGAGGCCAGGACGCGCAGCCCGAGATGGCGGGACACGTCTTCCGGCTTCTTCAGGCGATGGTCGAAGAATTCCCGCAGCACCACCCAGGACAAGGCCAGCAGCAGGCCACCGCCGGCCGCCAGCATCAGCATCGTCATCTTGCGCACACCGACCGGCGTCGCCTGCTCGCTGGCAGACTGCATCACGACGATGTTGCCCAGGCGGGCGGTTTCCAGCGCGGCGATGCCGCTCGCCTCGTTCAGCTTCGTATCATTGAACTCATACGCCCGCAGCGCGCTCCCGACCGCTCGGCGGAGTTCCTGCCACTGCGTGGTCGCGTCCTGCAGCGCCTGCAGGTCATTGCGGATCTCGTCGCGCTGCGTCTCCCGCAGTTCCAGCTGGCGGTGGCGCTGATCGGCGGTCGCATTCAGCTGCTGTTCCAACGCACGCGACAGCGCGACCATGCTCGCCTGCAGGCGGCGGATGCCGATATCCTTGCCGCTGAGCGTCGTCTCGGCCGCCAGCAGGCGGGACGCGGCAATGGCGAGTTCGCCGGCCAGGGTCTGCTGCAGGGCGCTGCCGTACTGGGCGACGGCGAAGACGGCCAGGTCATTCTCGCCCTTGGCCTGCGCTTCGCGCAGCTGCGTCAGCGCGGTTTCCGCCAGCTGGACATCCAGCCGTGCTGCGTCGAGCCCGGTTTCGGCATCGCTCAGGCGGCGTTGCAGGGCGGCACGCTGCTCATCCGGGTTGGTGATCGCGTTCTTGCGCTCGAACTCCGCCAGGGCCTGTTCCGCGGCCGCCAGACGCGTTGCCGTCTCGGCGCGGCGTTCCTGGAAGAACACCGTGGCGGTGGACCCCTGGAACAGCGCGGCGCGCTGCGCCAGGTACAGATCGATCAGCTTCTGCAGGATGATCTCGGGCACGCCACGCTCGGGCCAGAACAGCCGAGCGGTGAAGATGTTGCTGTTCGGGGGGGATTCGAGGACGAGGGATTTGGCGATGGATTCGATCGCCACCTCGCGATCGGTCAGGCGCGGCTTCAGCCCGGCCCAGATCAGCACCTCGTCCAGGGTGTCCTTGATCCATTTCCAGAGCTGTTTCGCCTGATATTCCACCAGCCCGAACAGCGATGTCGGCGGCGGCGGCGGACGGGGCGTCAGGTCGATCTGGTCGACCAGCTTGCCGATCACGTCGCGGCTGCGCAGCATTTCGACCTCGGCCGCCGCGTAGCCGCTTTGCGTGCCGATCATCATCGAGCGATCGATCATCGTCGGCGACGGCGCCTGCTCCTGCCCGATGCGCACGAGCAGCTTCGCCTCGGCCATGTAGAGGTCGCCGCGGATCAGCTGCAGATAACCGAGTGTCAGCACGACGCTGAGCACGGTGATCGAGACGATGCTGATCCAGCGCCGCCACAGGATCTCGGCGATATCGCTCAGTGATGCATAGGGCAGCAGCGTCTCGGCTGGGCGGGCCCGCGGGATCGGAGGACGCGGCGGAACACCGGTGCGCACATTCATCGCGTCGGGATGACCCCTTTTTCCTGGACCGCAAGCCAGTCGCGGTACCATGTCACGGTCTCCGCGAGCGCCGCGCCGAGCGTCCAGCCCGGATGCCAGCCCAGAACGCGGCGCGCCTTGCCGGCGGCCAGGTGCTGTTCGGGGATTTCGTTGGTGGCTTCGCCCAGGACGATCGGTTCCAGGTCGGGCCGCCCGCAGGTGGCCAGCACCTGGCGCACCAGGTCCACCACCGACAATGGCTGCTCGGTCGAGAAGTTGAACGCCTGGCCGTGGATGGCGGGGTCCTGCATGCACTCGGCCAGCTGCAGATAGGCGCGCACGACGTCGCGGACATAGATGTAGTCGCGGATCATCGTGCCGTCGCTGCGCAGGACCGGACGTTCGCCCTGCAGCGCCCAGCGGATCGTGCCGGGAACGATGCGATTGAAGTTCAGATCGCGCCCGCCATAGAAATTGCCTGCGCGGGTCACGCAGACCGGCAGGCGATAGGTATGGTGATAGGTCTGCGAGATGATGTCGGTGCAGCTTTTCGACGCGTCGTAGGGATGGCGCCCGTTCAGCGGCATGTCCTCGTCATAGGGCAGCGTCTCGGCCTGGCCGTAGGCCTTGTCGGACGATGCGACGACGATGCGCTTCACCAGCCTGCCGGTTTCGCGGCATGCCTCCAGCACGTTCCAGGTGCCGCGGATATTCGCCTCGAACGTCGAGCGGGGGTTGCGCAGCGCAGTGCCGACGATGGGCTGCGCGCCCAGGTGCAGGACGGTGTCCGCCTCGTGCTCGTTGATGGCGCGCAGGACGGTTTCATAGTCTTCCAGCGCCCCGTGCACGACGAAATGCGGCAGGATGGCGGGATCGTCGGGCTGGCTGGTGAAGCGGCTGCGATCGCGGACCAGCCCGATGGTGGTCGCCCCCAGGCTGTTGAGTTCCTTGATCGTCCACGAGCCAAGGAAGCCGCTGCATCCGGTCACGAAGACGCGCTTGTCGCGCCAGAAATTATTCGTCCCGGGCGCGGGATCGCCGGTCATGCCCATGTCTCCTCAGGCCGCCGCCTGCGGCAGCGGGCGCAACCAGGGCAGCGAGTTTTCAGCGAACATCGATTCAATTTCCTGCTGGTCCTTGTAGGTATCCATCGACTTGAAGAATCCGTCGTGATGATAGGCGGCCAGGCCCCGGCTGCCCAGCAGGGCGGGGAACACTTCCCGCTCCAGGTTCTGGCCGTGCCAATGGTCGAAGATCCGCGGTTCCATCACGAAGAAGCCGGCGTTGATCCAGTGCTGCGCGAGCACCGGCTTTTCCTTGAATTCCGTGATCACGCCCGAGGCTTCGGACACGACGGTGCCGTATTGCGAGCGCAGCGGCACGCAGGTGATCGTGCCCAGCACGTTCGACGCGCGATGGAAGCCGAGCAGCTTGTCGAGGGGCACGTCGCTGAGACCGTCGGCATAGGTCGCCATGAACGTCTCGGTCAGCAGGTGGCGGCAATTGAAGATACGCCCGCCCGTATCGGTGGCGGCACCGGTGTCGACGATCTCGACATTCCAGCCAAGGGTCCGGTTCTCGAAATAGTCCAGGATCACTTCCTTACGGTAGCCAACCGAAATCACGAAATCCTTGAACCCTTGCCGCGCGTAGATCTCCATCACCCGCAGCAGTACCGGCTTGCCGCCCACCGGCATCATCGGCTTGGGCAGATATTCGGTGTAGGGATAGGCGCGCGTGCCGGATCCACCGGCCAGGATGACCACCTTCATTTCGGATATCCCTCGGTTATAGCACTGGCGTCAAAAGGCACCGGAACCTGCGAACTCCTTGATGACCGTTCGCAGGAGAATCTTCAGGTCGAGGCCGAGCGACCAGGCGTCGATGTAGATAAGATCGTATTCGAGCCGCTTCAGCGCTTTTTCCTTCGTATCGACAAGGCCGCGATAGCCGTTGATCTGCGCAAGCCCGGTGATGCCCGGTTTCATGCGGTGCCGGATCAGATACAGCGGCACGAGTTCATGGTAGTACTGGCCTTCGACCATCATGTCGACCGGATGCGGTCGCGGCCCGACGATCGACATGTCGCCCAGCAGGACATTCAGCAGTTGCGGCAGTTCGTCGATGCTGGTGGCGCGCAGGATCCGTCCGACGCGGGTGACGCGCCGGTCTCCCTTGACGGTGGGACGGATGCCCGACAGGTCGGCCGGATCGAAATACATCGTGCGGAACTTGAACACCTCGAACGCGACGTTGCCGTAACCGAATCGCCGCTGGCGGATCATCACCGGCCCGGGGCTGTCGAAGGCGATGACGATGGCCGAGACCACCATCACCGGGGCGGCGAGGCACAGCAGCAGCAGCGCCAGCACGATATCCTCGGCCCGCTTGAGGATGCCGCGGCGTCCGCGCAGCGGGGCGGGCGCGATCGGCAATACGCGTGCGCCTGGCACTAGATGTGTCCCGCGCAGCAGATCGGCTGGTCCGCCGGGTTCTGGCAACAACCATACATCTGCAACCGTTTCGCACAGGCGATGGCTGATTTCTGTGATCCGCGTCGCATCTCGCCAGGGAAGTGCGATAATAATGCCGTCGACCCCCGGCGCGCCGTCGGCCACCAGGGCGCGGATGGCGCCGCCGAAGCGGATATCGGCGATATTGGACACCGGGCGGTCATCATAGATCCGCGTCACCGCGATCTTCGCCGGGTCGCCGCCGCGGTCGATGGTGGCGATGAACTGCCGCGCGGCGCTGCTGTCGCCGATGACGGCGAGGCGATAGGTCAACCGGCCGGCGGCCTGCCACATCGCGTATCGCGCGACCATCCAGAGCCGCCAGAGGCACAGGCCCAGTGCGACGACGAGCACCCATGCGCCGAACGGCAGGATATCCTGCAGGACGAGCGCATCGGAGACGAACCAGCCCATCCCGACGGCGACGGCGGCGCCCGCCAGCAGCCAGAGCATGACGGTTGAAAGCACTGCCGCCGGGCTGGCGATTGCCGTGTAGGTTCCGAAACCGACAGACAGGATCAGCCAGAACACGATCACGCACATGACGTGCAGCAGCGGGATCGCCGGCACCGGCAGCAGCGCCATCATCACAAACGAAACCAGCACGACGACGCAGGCGTCGCCGAGCGCGACGATCCCGTTGATGACGCGCTGGGATAGATGGCGGGTGGGACGATTGATCCTGACGGGCGGAGGCGTGGGCGGGGTGGCTGGCGCCGGTTGCGGTCCGGTCACCGCGACACCTGCATGTGGTGTCCGATCCCGATCCGAGCGGTCTGGGCGCGTCTCCAGCACTGGTTTATCTCGCCTCCATCCGCAATGCCGCTCAGCGCCGTACCGCGCGATCTTGCGGTGTTAAGGATTGTATCGACCCTGATGTGCCCGACGCAACGTCAGAATTAATCCGATTGCCCAGGAAATGTGACGGTGAATTTTATTTGACCGCGCCTGTCGGGTTTGGCGCAGGCGGGGCCGGTGTCATCATGTGCGTGGCACGCGCCGCGTGCCCAATTGTTGGCCTGGCGCAAGAATTCGCGGCGGCGGGGACCGCGACGTGCCGATCATCGGAAACCGTTTGCAACAATACGCACCCGGACAATGCCGGCGCGTGCGATTCCCTGTCGAAATCACACTGAAGGGTTGTATCTGACATGATTTCTCGCCTTTTAATGCGAGCCCTGCTCTGCGATCCGTCAAAAAAACCCGGGATCGCGGCATTTTTCGTAGGCGGAACAAATCAACGGAACCGCCGGCTCGTGACCGCCCGGGGCGGGCGGCAATTTTTTGATATCTTTCAGCGCATTCCGTAGCAAGCCGCGCCGCGGCCCCCGGCGGGGATCAGGGCCACCGGGCCCGCGATATAAAACCGCTTCCGGAACAATAACTTGGCCGCCGGCACGGTAGGCGGCTACACGGAAAGTGGTACCCGGCTAGCGCTTTTCCGACGGGAAGACAGCGGATTTTCCAGAAAAGATACACTTGTGTCCAGACAACGATTCATCCATGATCGGTGATACCGAACACTGGCATGATGGTTCTTCGGCATGGCTGCGAAGCACGGGTACGGGACTGCCATGGTTGTGAACGCCGGTCGTGTGGGTGTGCAACAAGCCGCGGGCCCGGTTGACGTCCGATCGTAATGGCCCGGGCCAGAACCCGGACCACGCCCATCGCACCAGAATGTCTGTGAACCGCCCCCTGCCCGGCGACCCGGGGACAGGCCCATAATCAGGGAAAATTTCAATGGCAGCGCGCGTCTATCTCGGTGATCTTCGCTACTACACCGCCGGCATTCTCGCCAACGATTGCATGCCCCTCGGCGTCGCCTACATGAAGGCCGTGATGGACCGCGACAACCCCGAGGTCGATTCCCGGCTGTTCGTCTATCCGGACCGGCTGCTGGACGCGTTGAAGACTGCCCCACCGGACATGCTCATGCTGAGCAACTATGTCTGGAACGAGGCGCTGTCGCACGAATTCCTCCGCATCGCGAAGATGATCAAGCCGGATGTGCTGACCGTGATGGGCGGGCCGAACATCCCGCTGGAGCCGGAACGGCAGATGGCCTACCTGGCCAGCCACCCCGAGATCGACGTCTACATCACCGGCGAAGGCGATTTCGCCGCCAGCCGCCTGGCCGACATCTTCATGGACTGCGGCATGTCGCACAAGGCGTTCGGTGCCCGGGGCATGGGCTCTGCCATCTGGCGCAATCCGGAAGGACAGGTGCAGCGGTCCGACACGCCCGAGCGGCGGCGCGAGATCGATACGATCCCGTCGCCCTGGCTGACCGGCATCCAGGATGAATTCTTCGACGGCCGCCTGTCGCCGATGATCGAGACCAATCGCGGCTGCCCGTTCACCTGCACCTTCTGCGCCCAGGGGACGCGGTGGTACTCGAAGGTGAACAATTTCTCGATCGATCGGATGAAGGAGGAGATCCACTACATCGCCCGCCGCATCAAGTCACACTCGCCGCAGATGGGCACGCTGCGGATCGCCGATTCCAACTACGGCATGTTCGAGCGCGACATCGAGATCTCGGGCTATATCGGCCAGATGCAGCGCGACTATGGCTGGCCGAGCTTTATTGATGCGACGACGGGGAAGAACCGGCCGGAGCGGATCATCAAATCGGTCGAGCAGGTGTCGGGCGCGCTGGTGCTGTACCAGGCGGTGCAGTCGCTGGACGAGAACGTGCTGCGCAAGATCAAGCGCCAGACCATCAAGCTGGATGCCTACAAGGCGCTTGAAGTCCATATGCGCGGGCGGGGCCTGAAGTCGATCTCGGATTTGATCCTGGGGCTGCCCGGCGAATCGCTCGACACGCACCTGGTCGGCCTGACCACACTGCTGGACAGCAACATCGACCAGATGCACAACTTCCAGGCGATGATGCTGAAGGGCTCGGAGATGGAGAAGCTCGACAGCCGCGAGATCTTCAAGTTCGACACACGGTTCCGCGTGCTGCCACGCAATTTCGGCGTGTTCGAGGGCAAGCGCGTCTTCGATGTCGAGGAGATCATCGTCGCCACCGATACGCTGCCGTTCGACGACTACCTGACCTGCCGCAAATACCACCTGGTGTCGAGCGTGTTCTGGAACGACGACTGGTTCGCCCCTGTCGTCCGCCTGTGCAACGCCTATGGCATCAACAACTCCGAATGGTGGAAGGCGATGCTGCCCGCGCTGGAAGAAGGTGGCCCCGAGGTGCGGGAGTTCCTGGACCAGTTCGTCGGGGAAACCAAGGGCGAACTGTTCCCAAGCCGCGAAGCCTGCGTCGCGTTCTATGCGCGCGACGAAAACTTCGAGAAGCTGGGCCGCGGCGAGATCGGCGACAACCTGATGTATCGCTATCGCGCAATCGCATCCTTCTTCATCTGGCCCGCCATCTGCGATGCGGCGATGAAAGCGTCGCTGGCCCTGCTGAAGGCCCACGGCGTCGACCACAAGATCCCGTGTTTCGACGAATTCTGGCAGGACCTGGAGACGTTCATCTTCCTGTCGCACGCGACCGGACTGACCGAGGAGGACATCCTGGCCCCGGCCGAAACGGTGCTGCGGTACGACTTCCCGCGCTGGATCGCAGAGGAAACCCTGTCGAACCCGGACGCGTTCCGGCTGGCAGGACCCACCCGGTTCCGCATGGAGCTGACCGAGGAAGGTGCCGAGGAACTGGCCAAGGCCCTGGCCGTGTGGACCACCCATATCCGCGGCCTGTCCAAGCTGGTGACACGCATCCGCGTCGAATCGCAGGTCCGCCGCTGCACCCCCCTCGATACGTTGGAACCCGCTGCCCGGCCGGCCGTTGCGGCCTGACAGTCGTCATACAACCTGCCATCGCCTTCACCGGCACGATTTCCCGTCCGGTGAAGGCATGACCGTATTTTTTCTGTCGGCAGACGCCTGCATTTCCTGGTAACCTTTAGGAAATGGCGCGTGTGATATCGTCATAAGAAGAAGATCATATTCTGGATCCGCAAGGCGCATATATTACAGCGGATTTCAGAACAAGACGAAGGACAGATATTGTGGCGACGACCAGCACGACTATTAAAACCACGACGGATTCATCCAGCACACTCTCTGACCTGGTGGCCTCCAGCGACGTGCCGCTTGCCCTGCAGGACGTCACGCCATCCCGCGTGATCTTCATCGATCCGACGGCAGGCTATGGCGGCGATGGGTCCATCGAGCACCCGTACAATTCCTGGTATGCCTTCACCCTGCAGGCCGGCGATGTCGCGCTGCAGCGCGGTGGCACGACGGCATCGGGATTCACCATCACCGCCCAGGGCGACTCGACCCGCGGCATCATGCTCGGCTCCTACGGCACCGGCCAGGCACAGATCCAGGGCACGGTCGTGCTGAACGGCGCGAAGAACGTGGTCCTGGACAACCTGGATATCACCGGGGGCAACGCCTACGGGGTGGTGATGAAGGGCGATACCTCGTCCACGACCATCCAGAACTGCAACATCCACGGCGGCATCTCGGGCATCCTGATCACCGGGGCAACCACCAACAACAACGTCATCAAGGACAACGCGATCTTCGACAATGATTGCGCCGGCCTGTGGTTCGACGGAGCGAACGCCTCGGCCGGGTCCGAGACGCTGGTCAGCGGCAATGCGATCTTCCGCAACGGCCAGCAGGGCATCCTGCTGCACAGCAGCCACATCATCGTCGATGGCAACAGCGTCGTGAACAACGGCCTGTCGGGCCTGCCCGGCGAAAGCGCGATCCATGTCTTCGGCGGATCATCGACCGATGCCAGCGGTCACGCCAACGTTATCAGCAACAACGTCGTTGCCTACCAGCATGACGGCGGGTCATACGACGGCAACGGCATCCAGATCGATCACTGGGGCTCGGACAACAGCATTGTCGGCAACCAGGTGTTCGGCAATGACGGCAGCGGCGTCAGCCTGTTCTCCAGCGCCAACAACCTGGTCATGAACAACGTCATCCGCGGCAATATGGTGGATGGCAGCGGCACGCACGTCATCGCCTATGCCGAGGTCTATATCGGCGAAGCACAGTTCGCCACCGGCGAAACGGCCGGCAACGTCGTGGCCAACAACACGATCCAGGCGACGAACAAATATGCCGTGGCGATCCAGGTCGATGCCGCCGCGGCGCAGCAATCCTCGAACGTGGTGACCGGCAACCTGATCAGCCGGACCGGGACCGGGTCGCTGTGGATCTGGGGCGGCCAGACCGGCACCACCGTGGCGTCGCTGAATGCGCTGCCGCGCGCGGGGTCCGATTTCGAACAGTCCGGCAGCCTGCCGGCGATCCCGACCTTCGACGCAGCGATCATGGACAAGACCTTCACGCTGCACTCCACCGTGCTGAAGACGATCAACGCGACCGGATTCAGCATGCTGGTCGCAAGCCCGGGCGCCGAGACCGTGACGGGCGGCGCGGCAGGCAGCTGGATGGCCGGCGATGGCGGCACCAACACGCTGACCGCGACCGGCGGCAACAACCTGATCGCCGCGGGGTCCGGCACGACGATCGTCCATGGCTTCGGCAACGACATCCTGTTCGGCGGATCAGGCAACAACATGCTGTTCGCCGGCGACAATGACTCGGTGCTGGTCGGCGGGTCCGGCGTGGCCGTGATGGTCGGCGGGGCGGGCAACGATGTGCTGTTCGCCGGCAACGGGACCGGCGCCAAGATCATGGTCGGGGGTGGTGGCACCAACTCGTTGATCGGCGGCGACGGCAACGACCGGTTCGTGCTCAGCACCGGCCTCGACATCATCAACCACTTCACCCAGGGTCAGGACCAGATCGACGTCAGCGGGCTGAAGGCCATGGGCCTGTCCGATCTGATGATCGTCGGGAACACCGAAGGCGCGATGATCGCCGATTCGACCGGTGTGATCCGCGCGATGGTGATGGGCATCGACGTCAGCGCGCTGAAAGCGTCCGACTTCATCTTCGGAACCCCCTCGGTGACCTGACGGGGCTTGCGGGATCAGCCCACAAGGGCGGGCCCGGGCGCAATCCCACCGACCACTGTACGTTATATAAAGGCGCGATATATAAAGGTGCGCGGGCCGGCCACCGACCGGATCGCATCGCGGGCGCATACCAGCATCCGCCCAGGCGGGGGGCGACTGGCGCCGATGCGCGAGATATTGGTTCTCCATGACGATGAATCCACAGCAGGCTGACGCCATGACCTTCAGCATGAAGAGAAATCTCTTCCTGCTGACCTGTTGCCAGGCCATCGGCCAGGCCGGCAACATCATCATGCTGAGTGTCACCGCGCTGTCGGTGATCACCTTCTTCCCGTATCGCGGGCTGGCGACCCTTCCGACCACGATGCAGCACGTCGGCGTGATGGCCTCGGTCTTTCCCGCCGCCGCGCTGATGATGCGCATGGGACGCGGCTTTGGCTTCCGCGTGGGATCGCTGTTCGGCATGGCCGGGGCGGCAAGCTGCGGGGTCGGCCTGTACACCGGGACATTCTGGCTGATGTGCCTGGGTGGGCTGCTGCTGGGCAACGCGGTGGCAAACCTGCAGATGTACCGCTTCGCGGCGGTAGAGCTGGTGCCGCTGTCCTACCGGTCGCGCGCCATCTCCTGGGTCACCGCGGGCGGTGTGGCGGCCGGCATGCTGGGCGCGTTCATCACCCGCTCGACGATGGATGCGATGATGCCGCTGTATCTCGGCACCTATGTCGCAATGGTCGGCATCCACATCGTCGTGTTCACCCTGATGTCGTTCATCCGTTTCCCGCCGGTGCGGCAGGAAACGAAGACCGAGGGGCCGGCCCGGTCAGTGTGGGAGATCGCGGCCCAGCCCCGCTTCGCCGCCGCGGTCCTGTCGTCCATCGCCGGCTGGTCGACGATGCTGTTCGTCATGAGCGCCTCGCCGCTGGCGATCGTCGGCTGCGGCCTGCCGCCGTCCGAGGCCCCCGTGGTGATCTTCATGCACGTGATGGGGATGTTCGTGCCGTCGTTTTTCACCGGCAACCTGATCAACCGTTTCGGCACCGTGCAGGTCATGGCCGCCGGAGCGGTGATCCTGCTGGCAGGCGTCATTGTCGCGCTCGCGGGGGTGGATGCGTGGCACTTTCGCATCTCTCTGACCTTGAACGGCGTGGGCTGGAATTTCCTGTTCGTCGGCGCCACCGCCCTGGTCACCACCTGCTATCGCCCATCCGAGCGTGGCAAGGCACAGGCCTTGAACGACTTCCTGATCTTCAGCACAACCGCGGTATCCAGCTTCCTGGCCGGTGTCCTGCAGGACGAGCTGGGCTGGACGGTGCTGAACCAGTTCAGCCTGGTCGTGGTGGGTATCGGCTTCGCTGCGGTCATCTGGCTGTTCCGCCAGCGCCAAGTGGCGCTGGCCTGAACGGCGCTTACAGCGGGGCGAGTTCGCCGTACCAGTACGACGCGGTGACGCCGCCATCCATCAGGAAATCGCTTCCGGTGACGAAGGCGCCGATCGAACCGGCCCCGATCACGACG
The DNA here is from genome assembly GCA_964478525.1 of uncultured Bifidobacterium sp. Classification (GTDB taxonomy): domain Bacteria; phylum Pseudomonadota; class Alphaproteobacteria; order Acetobacterales; family Acetobacteraceae; genus Rhodopila. Next base: position 379 of record CAYZKM010000002.1, on the reverse strand, counting down.
ATAACGTTCGGCATCGAAATCACCTTTCTTCAACCAGGCTGCGGGCTTTGCGCCTGTGCTAACGGCCCGTGGTTGCCAACAGATGTGCTGGATAGCGCTCTCCCTCGATATCGATGTCAGCAAGGGCGCGCGAAATCTCGTACAGATCGCCGTCATCGAGAGCGACGTTCGCGGCGGCGAGATTCTCGTCAAGGCGATGCAGTTTGGTGGTGCCGGGGATCGGCACGATCCAAGGCTTCTGCGCGAGAAGCCAGGCGAGTGCGATCTGCGCCGCGGTCGCATGTTTCGCATCGCCAATACGCTTCAGAAGATCGACCAGCACCTGGTTCTTCTCCAGCGCGGCTGGTGTGAAGCGCGGCAGGATCGAGCGGAAATCTCC
>CAYZKM010000001.1:0-40523 GCA_964478525.1 uncultured Bifidobacterium sp. | reverse complement strand
GAACTTCCGCCCCGGCGCGGCCGAGAAGAACGGTTTCGGGTATGAGGACCTGCGCACGGTGAACCCGCGGCTGGTCTATATGTCGATCTCGGGCTACGGGCCGAACGGGCCGCACGCCAGCCTGCCGGGCACGGATTCCATGGCGCAGGCGCTGGGCGGCATCGCCGAAGCCTATTCGTCTCCCGGTCAGCCGCTGCGCACCGGGATCGTCTCGGTCGCCGACGAGACCTGCGCGATCCTGGCCTTCGGCGGCGCCCTGGCCGCGCTGACCCATGCCCGCGCGACCGGCATCGGCCAGAAGGTCGATTGCTCCCTGCTGGGCGGGCAGGTCCGCCTGATGGGATGGACGCTGACCACGGCGATGTGGCGCAACCGCGATCCCGTCACCGGGCAGGCGCGGATCACCGGCACCGCCGCGCGTCCCGGGCTGAGTGCGAGCTTCAACGATCGCGACGGCAAGCCGCTGGTCTTTCAGTTGAACGGCGCCCGCCAGTGGACCAAGGCCATGACGGCGCTGGGCTTCATGGACCGGCTGGCAAAGTCGGGTTTCGCCGATCTCGGCGTGGTGATGGACTCCGACGAACGCCGCACCGCCCTGCTGCGCCTGCTGGATGCGCTGTTCGCCACCGGTGGGCGCGACGAATGGGTCGAAACCCTGCGCGCCGCCGACATCGTCGCCGCGCCGATCAACACGCTGCTGGAGGCATCGAACGATCCGGACGTGCTGGCCAACGGCTATGTCACCGAGGTCGACTACCCCGCGCATGGCAAGCGGCTGAAAGTGCACGGTTCGCCGTGGCATTTTTCGGAAACCCCGGCCAGGATCGGCATCGCCCCCGCACTTGGCGCCGACAACGACGCCGTGCTGGCCGAAGCCGGCTATGCGCCACCGGAGATCGCCGGCTTCCGCGAGCGCGGCGTCATCTGACCCCGCCCACCGCACAAAGAATGTCGCACAAAGAATTGCGCAGCCACCCGGATCGGTCCGACGATAAAGTGCCGCCGAAGGTCAGGAAGGCGGTCGGCATGCGCGTGTGGATACCGGGGTTGGTCGTCGCCGGCCTGCTGTCCCACGCCGCCTCCGCCCAGAGTCTGCGTGACCGCCTGGCCATCGAGGGCAAGCAGGTGCCCCTGCCCCCCGGCGAATGGCGTCTCGCCGGCCAGGCAACCTCCACCACGCCATCCCTTGCCAGCGTCGCCCTGCTGCGCCTGCACGGCACCCGCGTCGACGCGGCGATCCTGGTGCAGGCCAGCCCGCGTCACCAGCGACCGGGCTGGGGCACACCCGAGACCTGCCGGCGCACCGACCTGATTCTGGCCCGCATCCGCCATGCCTCGGACCATGACGGGTCCTGCGCCTGGGCAGCCTATGTGACGCCCGGCGGGCGCGGGCTCGACCCCGCCTGGACCATGGCCGCGCGCGCCGCGGTCGACCAGGGCTGGCGCCTGCCCGCCGCCTGGGTGGAGGCCGCCTATCGCGTCACCGACACGCGCGGGGCGATCCAGGTCCGCTACCTGTTCGATCCTCATGGCGGCACCGGCCCTCGCCCGCTGGATGCCGTCGCCAAACGCGCTCTCGCCGGCTGGATCGAGGCGGTCTGGGACCCGATCGAGGACGGGTTCCGCAACGGCCTCGACACCGCCATCCCCGACTGGCCACCCGACTGGCCACCCGACGAAACCGCGCCCCCGCCCGCCGGCCCGCCCGCCACGCCAGCATCCGGCGGGTGGATCGGACATCTCGGGGTCAAGACGATCACCTATCGCCTCTTCGGCACCCTCACGGACCTCTCCGTCAACTACCTCTGGCTCGGCAGCCTCCCCTCCGCCAGCGGGTTGGCCGTGGTGGGCGGGGTAGCCAGTTCCACGCTGTACTTTGTCCACGAACTGGTCTGGAGCCGGTTCGAGACCCCGGCGGCAACCGCCGTCGCCCTGCCCGGCATCGGCACGGAAGGTCCCTTCCCCGCCACGCGGTGATCTCGCATGAGCCTGACGCGGTTGTGGGGAATGGGGGGATGTGGTCCATCTGCGGCTGATGGGAGATCGCCGATGCCGCCAGACCAGCCGATCCTGACAACCGCCATGGCGCCATGGCGCGGGATGGCCCGCCTGGACGGGATGTCCGCTTCCGGAACCGCCGCGCAGTGATCCCGCCCGCCCCGGGCCAGCCCGTCAGCCATGCCACGGCCAACTGGACGTTGTTCTGGATGTGCGTGCTGGTGGTCATCAACCAGCTTGGCTTCGGCGGCGTGGTCCCTGCCCTGCCGCTGTATGCCAGATCGTTCGGCGTGTCGGTCTCGGCCATCGGCATGGCAGTCGCGATCTATGGCCTGGCGCGCCTGGCCGGCGCGATGCCGGCGGCCTGGCTGGCCGACGGGGTCGGCCGCCGCCCCGCCTTGGCGCTGGGCGGGATCGTCACCTCGGCCGGCAATCTGTGGTGCGCACTGGCGACGAGCTATCCCGAGTTCATCATGGCCCGCTTCGTCGCCGGCGCCGGGGCGGGGCTGATCGTCACCACCGGGCAGATCGTCCTGGCCGACATCACCACGCCCGAGCGGCGGGGGCGGATGGTGTCGATCTATCAAGGCGCATTCATCTTCGCCGCCGGCGTCGGGCCGTTCCCGGGCGGGCTGCTGTCGGAGCATTTCGGTCTGACCGCCCCGTTCATGGCCTATGCCGTGGCGGGGATCGGCGCCAGCGCCGTCGCCGCGCTGGCGGTCGGGGAGACGCGTGATTTCGCCCACACCACCGCCCGCCGGCGCGGTGGTGGGGCCGGGGTGTCCATGCTGACGCAGATACGGCGCCTGGCCGGCCAGATCGGCTTCGTGCTGGCCTGCATGGTGTCGCTGGCCAACGCGGCCGCGCGCACCGGCGGCCTGTTCGCCGTGGTGCCGCTGCTGGGCAGCCTCCGGCTGGGGCTGTCGGTGACCGAAATCGGCCTCGCACTGGCCATCGGCACCGTGGTCGGCCTGCTGGCGGCCTATCCCGGCGGGATGCTGACCGATCATTTCGGCCGCAAGGCGGTAATCGCACCGTCCACCGTGATTTCCGGACTGTCGATGCTGCTGTTCTGCTTCGCGCCATCCTATGCCTGGTTCATGGCGGCCTCGATCGCCTGGGGCGTGGCAAGCTCGATCGGCGGCGCGGCGCCATCGGTCTATGCCGCCGACAGCGCCCCGCCCGGCATGAACGCCACGACCATGAGCGTGTTCCGCATGACCGGCGATATCGGCTATGTCGCCGGTCCGCTGGGATTGGGGCTGATCTCGGACACGTTCGGTGCCACCGCGGCCCTGGTGGTCGCCGCCGGCCTGCTGGTCAGCGCCGGCGCCGCCTTCGCGGCCCTGGCACCGGAAACCTACAGCAACCGCCAGCGCCGGGGGCCGGCCTCCTCGTGATCAGCCCGGTCGGTCGCCGGCACCGGCGCGGTCAGCCCGGCAGGGCGTGGATCCGCGCCAGGTGTCCGGTCTTGATCCAGACGCGGCAGCCGCCGGGACCAGCGGTGGTGGCGAATCGCGCACCCGGTGCCAGGCGCAGCCAGGAATGGGTGACGAAATCCTCCTGCTGCTCGGCGAACGATCCGGACAGGACCAGCAGTTCCAGCCCGCCATTGGGCGCGATCGAGACAGCCGCGCCGGGCGCCCATCGTTCCAGCCGGACCTGTTCGACCGCATCGGCGAACAGCGCCTGCACGGTCACGCCCGGCCGGTCAGGCACGGCGGTGAAGGCACGCTCGGCGGTGTTCAGCCGCACCGGCATCCGGTCCGCCGGATCGAACTGCCACAGCTTGACGAAGATGGTGCAGCCAGGCGCCGACCCCGGCGTGTGGGCTGATGTCGGCGGGTTGCGCACATAGCATCCGGGCGGATAGTCGCCATGCTCGTCCTGGAAGACGCCGTCCAGGACAAGGAACTCCTCGCCGCCGCCATGCGTGTGCCGGGAGAACTGGCTGCCCGGCGCATAGCGGACGATGGAGGTGGCGCGCGCCACCTCCGCCCCCACGCGGTCGAGCATCCGCCGTTCCACGCCTGCCATGGGCGAGGCCACCCATGGCAGGCCGGCGGCATGCACGCTGGCGCGCCGGCTGAAATCGGCGTTCAGTCGCATCGGCGGACTATCCGATCGGATCCAGCACGACCAACGGGATTTCGCGGTTGACCGCCTTCTTCTGGTAGTCGGCGAAGGGCGGCCAGATTTCCACGCCCTTGGCCCACAGCGTCGTCCGTTCCTGCCCCGCGGTGGTACGGGCGCGGACGCGGATCTTGCGCGTGCCGACCTGGATCTCGGCCTCGGGGTTCGCGAGCAGGTTGCGATACCAGCCCGGATGTTCCGGCGCCCCGCCCTTGGAGGCGATGATGAAGAAGCTGTTGCCGGTTTCGCCGTAGAACAGCGGGAAGATATAGCGATCCCCGGACTTCCGGCCGGTGGTCGTCAGCAACAGCGACGGCACCGCGCGTTCCGGCAGGTTGGGCAGCTTGATCGTGTATAGATGCCCGTCGGTGCCGCCGCTGGACAGGTAGCGGTTGGCATGGTCGATCATCCATTGCGGCAGGCTTGGCGCGAGCTTGGCTTCCGACATCGTCTTGAACCCCTTTTCGAAGCCTCTGGTATAGCCGAGCGGGTGAGGCAGGGAAACGCGGGGCGGTTTTCTCGCATCCGGGTTCCACGCGAGAGCATGATCACGCTGAGCGGAATCGTGGCAGCGTGTGAATCATGCGATCAAACAATGAGATAGCGCGCGCTGACCGGTTACGGTCAGCTGGAAAGCGCGCTAGCATCGGATCACGCAGCAGGAGATGGGTCCATGCGGGCACCGCTGGAATTCGGATGGTTTCTGCCGACATCGGGCGACACGACCTGTTACGGCGATCGCGACGCGTTCATCCCACCGTCCGGTGCGCTGTTCGACCGCGTGATCCTGGCCGCCGAGGCCGCCGGGTTCGAGTATTTCCTGGTGCCCGTTGCCCCCACCTGCCGGGAGGCCTGGATTGCCAGCGCAATGGCGGTTGCCAGGACGCAGCGCATCAAGGCGCTGGTCGCTGCGCGCCCGGGCTATGTCAGCCCGGTGCAGCTCGCGAAGATGGGCGCGACATTCGACCAGCTGTCGGGCGGGCGGCTGGCGGTGAACCTGATCGCCGGGCAAAGCGACATCGAGGCGGAATCGGAAGGCATCACCCTGGCGAAGGAAGACCGCTATGCGCTGATGGAGGAGGATGTCTCGATCATGAAGGCGCTGTGGCGCAGCACCGGGCCGGTGGATTTCGACGGACGCTTCCACCGGTTGAAGGGCGCGCGGGTCTTCCCGCGGCCGCTGCAGCAGCCCTATCCGCGCTTCTACCTGGGCGGCGGATCGACCGAGGCGTGGGAGCTGTCGGCCAGACATGCCGATGTGCATCTGTTCTGGGGCGACCGGCCCGCGCGGATCGCTGAAAACATGGCGACCATCCGTGCCATGGCGGCGCGCCACGGGCGAGAGGCGCAGATCGGCTTCGGCATGCGGCTGCAGATCCTGTGCCGCGAAACCGAAGCCGAGGCATGGGATGCCGCGCACGAGCTGGTTCGCGGCGTCACCGACGTCCACACTCGTTTCATCCGTTCCTACTACGCAAGCTCGGCCGCCAATCGCCGTGTCCAGCAACTGGCGCGCGAGCACGGCGATCTGATCGGCCCGCATCTGTGGACGGGCGTCACCCGCGTGCGGCCCGGCGCCGGCATCGTGATCGTTGGTAATCCGCACCAATGCGCGGCGACCTTGCAGGAGTTCATCGACCTGGGCTGCACATCGTTCTGCCTGTCGGGCTATCTGCACGACGAGGAAGCGACACGCTTCGCCCGCATGGTCCGCCCGTTGCTGGCGGAACGAAACCCCGGCCGCATGGAAGCGGCGTAGCGGTCAGCGCCGGCGCGCGGTGGGGTCGAGCGCGACGCGCAGAGCCTCGCCAAGTGTGTTGAAAGCAAGCGCGGTGAACAGGATGGCAAGGCCAGGGGCATACATCTGCTCGGGCGCGATTTCCATGTAGTTGTAGGCGCGCGCCAGCATCGCCCCCCAGCTGGGCTGTGGCGGCTGCACACCGAGGCCGAGGAAGCTGAGGCTCGCCTCGGCCAGCAAGGCCACCGCCAGCAGCAGCGTGACCTGCACGATCACCGGCTGGATGGCGTTGGGCATGATGTGCTTCAGGATCAGCCGCGTCATGCTGGCACCGAAACAGCGCGCGGCATCGACGTAGAGTTCCTGCTTCACCACCAGGGTCTGCGCGCGCACCAGGCGGGCGAGCTGTGGAGAGAATACGATCCCGACAGCGATCATGCCATTTGTCAGACCGATGCCCAGCGCGCCGGTGACGCCGATGGCAAGCACGATGGCAGGGAAGGACAGCAGGGTATCGATGACCCGGCTGATGACGTCATCGACCCAGCCGCCGACGAACCCTGCCAGCAGGCCAACGGGAACGCCCAGCACACAACCGACCGTGACCGCGAGGAAGCTGGCATACAGCGTGGTCGGCGCGCCATGGATCAGGCGGCTGAACACGTCGCGCCCCAGATCGTCGGTGCCCAGCAGATGGCGCAACGAAGCCTCGGCCAGCGTGTTGTTCACATCCTGGCGCGTCGGCGGAAACGGCGCGACGACCGGGGCAAGGATGGCCAGCACGAACAGTGCCACCAGGAACAGCAGGCTTGCGCCCGCGGCGGGATGCGTGCGCAGCCAGCGCAGGAACGCGCCGATCATCGCAGCGCCACCCGGGGATCGAGGATCGTGTAGAGCAGGTCGATCAGAAGGTTCAGGCAGATCACGATCACCACCATCGACAGCACGACGCCCTGCACGACGGGAAAATCCTTGTGGATGGCAGCATGGACGATCAGGCTGCCCATGCCCGGGATGGCAAACACCGCCTCCACCACGACCGTTGCGCCGAGCAACCGGTTCACCAGCAGGCCGATGACGGTCAGCAGGGTGACGCTGACATTCTTCAGCCCGTGCTTCCACAGGATTGCGCCAGGCGACAGGCCCTTTGCGTGCAGGGTGCGGACATATTGCGCGGACAGGATCTCGATCAGCGCGCTGCGCAGCTGACGCGCGACCTCGGCGATCCCGCCGGCGGCGAGCGCGAGCGCTGGCAGGGTCGCGTGCAGAATGGCCTTGGACGGATCACGCCCCAGCGCCACCGATCCTGTCGCGGGAAACCAGTTCCACGACAGCGCGAACGTGGCGACCAGGATCATGGCCAGCCAGAAATTCGGCAATGCGACGCCCAGCGAGGCCAGGCTCGTGACGACGGTATCGACACGGGACCCGGCACGGGTGGCGGCAAGAATGCCCAGCGGGATGCCGACCAGCAGCGAGATCAGCAAGGCACCGCCGACGATCAGCAATGTCGTCGGAAACCGGTGCAGAATCTGATCCAGCACCGGCTCGTTCGACAGGTACGATCGCGACAGGTCGAGGTGGACGGCGTTCCACAGCCATGATGCGTATTGCACCAGGAACGGGCGGTCCAGGCCGTAGGATTGCCGGATCTGCGCGATGCGTGCGTCGGTCGCGTTCTCTCCCGCCAGCGTCACCGCGATGTCGCCAGGCACGAGTTGCAGCAACCCGAACACGACAAACGTCGCCAGCATGATCACCGGGACGATCTGCAGGACCCGCCGCCGGATCAGCCGTGCATGCCGCAGGATCGACACGTGCGTTCAACCTTCCAGATACACGTGCTCGAACTTCGGCTTGCCCAGCAGGTTGGGCTTGTAGCCCTTCACTTTCTGGGAGTGGGCGTCGAGCGCAAATTGGAACACAAGTGGAACGACCAGCGCATTGTCGGTCACGATCTTCTGCAGGCGTGCAAAGGCCTGCCTGCGGGATTCGATATCCTGGAAGCGCCGTGTTTCCAGCAGGGCGGGCCCCAGTTCCGGCACCGCCTCGATCCGGCTGGCATTGTAGAAGGACCCGGCCCCGAACAGGAGCTGGTATGTCAGGCTTGGGTCGGGGCGACCGGTCCAGGCGCTGAGATAGAGATCGCCCTTCTTCTCCACAAAGAAGGTGTTGGTCATTTCCGGGATCGTTCCGTTGGAAAATTTCAGCCTGATGCCGGCCTTGCGGTACTGCTCGATCAGCACTTCCTGGCGCTGGATGTGCCTCTGGTCGGTATAGCCCAGCGAGGCGATTTCCAGCCCGTCCTTGAAGCCAGCCTCGGCCAGCAGCGCCCTGGCCTTGTCGGGATCGTACGGGTAGCGCTTCGCCATCTCCTTGTCGAAGGCCCAATGCGCCGACGGCAGGGTCAGCACCGCGGGTTCGGACAGGCCGTTCATCGTGGCCTGGTTGAACTCCTCCCGATTGACCGCGTAGTTCAGCGCCTGCCTGATCCGCACATCATTCATCGGCGCACGCCCGAAATTGAGATAGAGCTGCACGCAGTACAGGGTCGGCCCGGTCACCGCGACCAGGTTCTTCGCGCGGTCGATCACCGTCTTCTGCTGTGGCGAGAGGAAGTAGACGAAATCGTTCTGCCCGGCGATGACGGCGCGCAGACCGGTGTTCACCTCGGGGATGACCTGGAACTCGATCCCGTCCAGATAGGGCTTGCCTGGCTGCCAGTACTTGTCGAACCGGGTGACGATCAGGCGTTCATTGTCGGCCCAGCTGACGAATTTCCACGGCCCAGCGCCGACCGGCTTGCGGTCGTGCTCTCGCCCCAGGGCCTTAAAGGCAGTTGGAGACGACATCATCCCGGCACGATCGGACAGGATCAGTGGCAGGGCCGTGTCGGGCTGCTTCAGCTTCAATGTCACCTGCTGTGGCCCGGTGACGGTGACATCGGTCACGGTCGAAAGGTCGGGCTTCACGTTGGATCGTGCGTCGAAGCGATTGCGGTCCAGATTCTCCTTCACCGCCGCCCCGTCACAGGGGGTGCCGTCGTGGAACAGTACGCCGGGGCGGATATCCAGCACCATGGTCGTATCGTCGGGATACGACCACTTCTCGGCGATGCCGGGAGTCGGCTGCAGCGTCGTGTAGTCGAACGCCACCAGCGTATCGAACATCGTATAGAGGAAAATATGATCCGACCCGGCTCCGCCAGTCGTGGGATCAAGACTGGACGGATTGGATGCTGCGGAAACCTTCAGAACCCCGCCGCGGCGCGGCGTGCCCTGCGCCCGCGCGCCCGAGGCCAACGGCAGGCCCGCGGACAGCATCCCCAGGAATGCGCGACGATCGAGACCTGTGATCGATTTCATGAGCATCGTTCCTGTTCAATGTGCCCCGAGGGCGCCGGGAAAATGACACGCGATGTAGTGACCTGGCCCAACCGTCCGCCATTCCGGTTCCGCGGCGGCACAGACATCGCGGGCCACCGGGCAGCGGGTCCTGAACCGGCATCCTGAGGGGGGATTGGTGGGGCTGGGAATTTCCCCCTGCAACACGATCCGTCTGCCCTTGCGCATCGACGACGGCAGCGGGACCGGTTCCGCCGACAGCAGCGCCTCGGAATAGGGATGCAGGGGCCTGCTGGTGATGGTTTCAGCCGGTCCCATTTCCATGAACCGGCCCAGATACATCACCGCGATGCGCGAGCTGACATGCGAGACCACCCCGATATCATGGGTGATGAACAGGTAGGTCAGGCCGAATTCCCGCTGCAGACCGATGAAAAGATTCAGCACATCCGCCCGGATGGAGACATCGAGCGCGGCCACGACCTCATCACAAACAATCAGCCGGGGACGCACGGTCAGGACACGGGCAATGTTCACCCGCTGCTTCTGCCCGCCTGACAGCTCATGCGGATAGCGCCGGCCGAAATCGGCGTTCAGCCCGACCAGATCGAGCATCCTCGCCGCCTGCGCCTGCCGTTCCGCCCGCGGTTGCTCACCGATGATATCGAGCGGTTCGCGTATCGAGTCCAGGACCCGCATCCGTGGGTTCAGCGCGGCGTTCGGGTCCTGAAAGATGATCTGATAGTCACGCCGGCTTTGCCGCAGCGCGCGGGCTGGCAGGCTGTACGGATCCACATCGCCATGCAGCACCTTCCCCCCCGTCGGCCGCAGCAGACACACCACCGCGCGGCCGAGCGTGGATTTGCCTGAACCGGATTCGCCGATGACACCGAAGGTTTCACCTGGATCGATCGAGAAGCTGATGCCATCGACGGCCTTCACAGTCTCCTGCCGGTCCTGAGTCGGAAACTGAATCCGCAGGTCCTGCGCGGTGACGATAGGACTGGTCATGCCACCGTCTCCAGCTCGGTCAACGCACCTGGCAGGGTCAGGCTGTCATGACGCATGCAACGCACGCGCCGGTCGCGGCCGGCATCGATCAGGGGCTGTGGGGACTCGCACATCGTGCCCCGACTTGTGCAGCGTGCAGCGAAGCGGCAACCCGATGGCATGTCCGCCAGCGATGGGACACGCCCGGCGATCGAGTGCAGTGTCGCCCCCGGGACGGAAAGACGCGGCAAGGATCGCAAAAGTCCTGACGTATACGGGTGGAATGGCCGCACCAGCGCATCGTCCACCGGTGCGTCCTCTACCACCTGTCCGGCATACATCGTGATCATCCGCGAACATGTTTCCGCGATCACGCCCAGATCATGGGTGATGAACAGCAGGGCCGTCCCGGTGCGGGCGCTCAGATCGAGCAGCAGCGCGATGATCTGCGCCTGGATCGTGACATCCAGCGCCGTCGTCGGTTCATCGGCGATCAGCAATTGCGGTTCGCACACCAGCGCGATGGCGATCATCGCGCGCTGGCGCATCCCGCCCGACAATTGATGCGGATAGGAATCATGCACGCGCGCGGGGCTGGGAATGCCGACGCTGGCGAGAGCCTCGATCGCGCGTTCCCGCGCCACTTTCCTGTCGACACCGAAATGCGCTCGGATCGTCTCCCCAATCTGGGTCCCGATGGTGAACACGGGATCGAGCGCACTCATGGGTTCCTGGAAAATCATACTGACGCGGCGCCCACGGATCTGGCGTAGCCGGTCCGGGCGCAGCCCGATAAGGTTCTCCCCATCGAAGATCGCACTGCCGGTCACGCGGCTTGTCTGGCGCGGCAGCAAGCCGAGAAGCGACAGCCCTGTCACGGTCTTTCCGCAACCACTTTCACCGACGATGCCGACCCGTTCTCCTGGCTGCACCGAGAACTCGATGTTACTGGTGGCCTGGATCTCGATGCGTCCAGTGTTGAAGAAGACGCATAAATCACGCACCGCCAGCAATGGCTGCAGGGTCGCAGGCGTATCTCCGGTCATGCGCGCGCCTCAGCCATCCAGCCACACATCCTCGAACTTCGGCTTGCCGAGAAGGTTGATCCGGTATCCTTTCACCGACTGCTTGTGCGCATCGAGCGCGAACTGGAAAACCAATGGCACGACCAGCGCATTCTCGGTAACCAGCCGCTGCATCTTCGCGAAGGCGACCCGGCGCTCGTCGATGGCCTGGCTGGCCCGGGTTTGCAGCAGCGCATCCGCGAGATTCGGAACGGGATCGGCACGACCGGCGTTATAGAAAGAATCCTTCCCGAACATCAGCTGATAGGTCAGGCTGGGATCGGGCCGGCCGGTCCATGCACTGAGATAGGCGTCGTGCTGCTTTTCGACGAAGAACTGTGTCGTTGTGTTCGGAACGATGCCATTGGTGAACCTGGCGCGAATCCCGGCCTTGCGAAACTGCTCAACCAGCACTTCCTCTCGCTGCAGGGAACGCTGGTCGGAATTGCCGAGGAGGTCGAGATCGATACCGTCCTTGTAGCCGGCATCGGAGAGAAGCTTGCGCGCCTTGTCGGGGTCGTACGGGTACAAAGCGGCGGATTCCTTGTCGAACGCCCAATGCGACGACGGCAAGCTCAGCACTGCGGGCTCCGACAGGCCGTTCATGGTGGCGCGATTGAACTCGTCGCGATCGACCGCGTAATTCAGGGCCTGACGCACCCGCACATCATTCAGCGGCTTGCGGCTGAAATTGATGTAGAGCTGAACGCAATACAGCGTCGGCCCACTGACCGAGACCAGGCTTTTCGCCCGCTCGATCACAGGCTTTTGTTGCGGAGACAGGAAATACACCAGATCGTTCTGCCCCCCGATCACCGATCGCAGTCCGGTATTGACCTCGTTAATCACCGACATCTCGATCCCATCCAGATACGGACGGCCAGGTTTCCAGTATCGGTCGTTGCGGGCGACGGTGACCTTCTCGTTGTTCTGCCAGGACACGAATTTCCACGCGCCAGTGCCGACCGGCGCACGATCATGGTCCTTTCCCAGCGCCTGCACGGCTTTCGGCGAAACCATCATCCCCGCCCGGTCGGAAAGAGTAAGCGGCAGAGAGGTATCCGGCTGCGACAGCTTCAACGTCACCTGCAACGGACCGGTCACCTGAACCTCGGTCACCGTCGCAAGGTCGGGCTTGACGTTCGATGCCGGGTCCTGCCTGCCCCGATCCAGGTTGAATTTGACGGCCTGTGCGTCAAACGGAGTGCCATCGTGGAAGACGACATCCGGCTGCAGGTCCAGCACCAGCGTGCGCGGATCAGGATAGGACCAGGCGCGCGCCAATCCTGGCAGCGGCTTCAGGGTTTCATATTCCCACTCCACCAGCGTATCGTAGATCGTATAGAGAAAAACGTGATCATTCCCCGATCCGCCCGTTGCGGGGTCCAGCGTCGAGGGATTGTAGGGACAGGAAACCCGAAGGATGCCGCCTCGTTTGGGCGAACCCTGCGCGTTGGCCTGCGGGATCGATGCGGCACCAGCCAGGCCGCCGCCGATCAAGGCAAGCAGGTCGCGCCGCTTTACGATATGGGGCCCCATGACGTTTCCCTCTGGTGGTCTTTCCGGACAGCCTAGGGCCATGCGCACGAACCCTCAAGGACCGCCCCCGGTCTTGGACATGGGCGCCCCGCCTGCTACCAAATCACGGGAACGCGATCGCTTGGCGCGAACTGCGGGAGAAGTTGAATGGAAAGCCAGGATTACGACTACATCATCGTCGGTGCCGGGTCCGCGGGATCGGTGCTCGCCAACAGGCTGAGTGCGGACCCGAAATATCGCGTGCTGGTGCTGGAAGCCGGTCGTGAGAGCCATCCCTGGTCCCGCATCCCGGTCGGCTTCGCCCGCCTGATCGACAACCCCGCGGCAAACTGGTTGTACTCCTCGGAGCCCGACGAGGGCACCGGAGAGCGGCGCATCCCTATCCCGCGGGGAAAACTGCTGGGCGGGTCTTCCTCGATCAACGGCATGGTCTTCGTCCGCGGGCAGTCGCAGGACTACGACACCTGGGCGCAGCTGGGCAACCGCGGCTGGAGCTATCGCGAGGTCCTGCCGATCTTTCGCGACATGGAGAGCTATCAGGGCGAAGGAGACGAGGAATACCGCGGCCGCAGCGGGCCCCTGCGGGTGACGGAAAACCGGGAGACCGGTCCGATCTATAAAGCGCTGATCAAGGCTGCCGGCGAGGTCGGCATCACCTATACGAAGGACTATAACGGCGCCAGTCAGGACGGGATCGGGATGACGCAGACGACGATCCGCAACGGACGTCGCATGAGCACCGCGGTTTGCTATCTGGACCCCGCACGCAGCCGGCCGAACCTGACGATCCAGGCAAACGCCATGACCGAACGCCTGCTGCTGGACGGAAAGCGTTGCGTCGGCGTTCGTTACAGCGTCAACGGCCAGCAACGCGAGGCGCGTGCCGGGCGGGAGGTGATTGTCAGTGCCGGATCGATCAATTCCCCACAACTGCTGGAACTTTCCGGCATCGGCCAGCCGGAGGTGCTGCAGGCACTTGGAATCGAAACGCGGCACGCGTTGAAAGGCGTTGGTGAGAACCTGCGCGACCACTACTCGCCGCGCATGAAGTGGACTATCCCGACATCGCTGAACCTTACCTATAACGCAAAGACGCGTGGTCTGGGCATGGTCTTCCAGGCACTGAAATACGCTACTACCCGCACTGGTTTGCTGGGTATTCCGGCATCTCCGATCCGCGCCTACGTGCGCACGAGGCCGGGTCTCGATGCGCCGGATGCTGCGATCTCCTGGATTCCGTTTCTCTCGACGGCCGATTTCAAGCTCGACAAAAACTCCGGCATCACTGCCATCATGAATATTCTGCGGTCGGAAAGCACCGGCAGCATCCATATCACCGCCAATACACCCAACAAGGCTCCGGCCGTCCGATTCAATTTCCTGAGTGCACAACTTGACCGCGAGGTTACGTTGGAAGCCATGCGCATCACGCGCCGCATCATGACGGCGCCTTCGATGCAGGGAATCGCGACGGACGAAATCGCACCTGGCATCAACATCCAGTCTGACGACGAACTGCTGGACTGGGTGAAGAAGAACGCCGAGACCACATACCACCCCGTCGGCACCTGCAAGATGGGACGCGATCCGATGGCCGTAGTGGATGATCAGCTACGGGTGCACGGGATGGAGGGTCTGCGCGTCGCCGACGCATCCATCATGCCGACCCTGACGTCGGGCAACACGAATGCGCCATCGATCATGATTGGCGAGAAAGCATCACGAATGATCCTTGCCGCGGCAGCATAGTCCACGCAGCCCGGAGCCGATCATGGCGCGTTGTCGGCCAGCACCAGGTCGCTGGCCTTTTCACCGATCATGATGGATGGCGCATTCGTGTTGCCGGACGTCAGGGTCGGCATGATCGAGGCGTCTGCCACCCGCAATCCGTGGATACCATGTACCCGCAAACGCGAATCAACCACGGCCATTGAATCGTTGCCCATCTTGCAGGTACCGACGGGATGGTACGTGGTTTCCGCGGCACTCTTCACCCAGTCGAGAATCTCATCATCCGTCGTCAGGTTAGTGCCAGGCGCCAACTCGGTAATCTGAAGATCGGCCAGGACTTCTGCATGCATGATCGACTTGGCAATCCGCACAGCCTGCACCGTGAGTGCTGCATCGATCGGCGACGACAGAAAGTTGAAGTTGATCGCCGGTGCGCTGGTCGGATCGGAGGAAACGATATGAATATGGCCTCTGCTCTCGGGCCGCATCGGATGCGCATAACACGTCATGCCTGATTGGCGGGATAGTTTCGGTCCTTTCTTCCCAGGCTCTGTCAGCATCGGCACCCAGCCCAACAGAAGATCCGGCGCCTCCAGCCCATCCCGAGACCGCACAAACGCTCGCAACGGTGCGGCCACCATACTCAGCATGCTTGGCTGCGATAACGCATAGCGCAAGGCTTGGCCTACGAGTCCCAGGCCGCGCCCGCGATCATTGAAGGTCGTCCCCTTCTTGCCGATCGCCCATCGCGTACGAGGAGCATAGTGATCGCGCAGATTCTCACCGACCCCGGGCAGCGCCTGCCGAACCGGAATTCCCAGCGCCTGCAGACGCTCGGCCTGGCCGATGCCGGAAAGTTCAAGCAACTGCGGGGAGTTGATCGACCCTGCGCTGATTATCACTTCCCGTCCCGCGCGCGCCTCGCGCGTGACCCCACCCACCGAATACCGCACTCCGACACAGCGAGACCCATCGAGAATCACCCCAAGCGTCAAAGCCTCTGCCTCGATCTGCAGATTAGGGCGCCGGCGGATCGGATCCAGGAAACAGTGAGCAGTGCTCTGGCGGCGGCCGGAGGCAATCGTTGCCTGGCTCATCGCGATGCCGTCCTGGCTGGCACCGTTATAATCAGGGTTGTGCCGGATACCGACATGTTCTGCCGCCCTGATGATCGCTGCCAGCAGCGGGTCGCTCGGCTCGGGATTCGTCACACGCAGGGGCCCTTCCCGCCCACGATACCGATCGTCACCATCCCCGCGGTAGCTTTCCATTCGCCTGAACAGCGGCAAAACGTCGTCATAGCTCCAGCCCTGGTTACCCATCTGCGCCCAGGTATCGAAATCCTGGGCCTGACCTCGGACAAATGCGAGGCCGTTGATCGAGCTCGACCCACCCAGAATCTTGCCGCGCGGCACAGGCAGCCTCCGACCGTTGGTATTCGGCTCCGGTTCGGACGAATACAGCCAGTTGGCAGCCGGGTTGGTAAGCAACTTCGCATACCCGATCGGAATCCGGGACCAGGGATGGCTGGCGGGGCCAGCCTCCAACACCAGAACCTTGTTACGAACGTCGGCCGAAAGCCGGTTCGCAACAACCGCGCCGGCCGAACCGGCACCAACAACAATGTAGTCGTAGGTTTGCATTCCGCCCTGGTCCCCCGGCCCTGATGTCATCATCGCTGGCAGTTTGGCTATGCCGCGTTACGATCGGGGTCAAGAGCATCCATCAATCTCTGCCACAAGCGCTGATACTTTCGATCAGCGCTGGCGCACCATTTCCGCAACCTTTTCGGCAATCATGATCGTCGGGATGTTGGTATTGGTACGCGAGACCTCGGGCATCACTGACGCATCCGCGATGAACAGGTTGTCCATTCCCACCAGCCTTCCGCCGGGATCGACGACGGTTCCAGGGTCTGCTGGATCGCCCATGCGGCACGTGCAGGACGGATGCCAGGCAGACTGCACATTCTCCTTCACGTGACGTTCCAGCTTTCCCGCGTCGGCCAGCAATTCAGGCAACGGCGCGGAATCGCTGATCAGCTTGTCAAACATGAACTTCCGCAGAGCCGACGAGGAGTCCATCATCATCGCAGCTACGTTCGTAAGGATCGCGTTCTTCAGGTTCTTTTGACCGATATTGCGCACACGCTGAGAGTATTTCGACGCAAACAAATTCGACATGTATTGCGGCACCGGATCCTGAGTCAGAATCGTTGCCATCCGACGGAAGGCTTCCACCATCCGGACCATGTCGCGCTGGTCGCTCAACCAGTTGAAGTTCACATACGGCTCATCCGTTGGATTGGCAGAGTTCAATCGAACCTCACCGGTCGAATAGGAGCGCCCGATATAAGATGACAAAGTGCCAATCCTCACCCCGATGGCATGCCAAGCCGAACGACACACCGCCATCATGACCATATCGGCGTCCGGCACTCCTGTCAGTCCGGACGACCATCGCAGATACGTATAGTTGCGACGCAATACCATCTTGTGCCGAGCAACCGGAGGAAGATAGCCGGAGATGTGGATTGCGGGATGGTCCATCAGGTTGGCGCCGACGCCAGGCTTGTCGAGCAATACCTCAATTCCATGTTGCTTCAGATGGGCTGCCGGCCCGATCCCCGACAGCATCAGCAGCCAGGGTGAGTGCAGTGCGCCGGCGGACACAACGACATTATCAGCCGTGATCGTTTCAACTGTGCCTTTCCGGCTGACTTCAACCCCGGCAGCGCGACCATTTGCGAACAGGATCCGCCGGGCCTGCGTTTCTCCCAGCACCAGCAGGTTGGGACGTTTGCGGGTTGCATCGTCCAGATATCCCACTGCGGTCGACCGTCGCGCGTCGCCATCATTCGACAGAGGTAGTGGCGAGTAACCTTCCCCGAATTCCCCGTTCATGTCCGGGCGCATCTGGTAGCCGAGCTTGTCCCAGACCTTGGTTACCGACAGCGTGAAATCGTCCCACTGGTCGGTGGGCATGCGCCGAACGGTGATCGGACCTTGACCACCGTGAAGCTGATCGGTGAAGTCCAGATCCGTTTCCAGCCGACGGAAATAGGGAAGTACCGAGTTCCAATCCCAACCCTTGGCACCAAGGTCCGCCCAGTGATTATAATCTTCCGGCGCACCACGTAGTGCGACTTGTCCATTCACGGACGACCCGCCTCCGACCACCCGCCCCTGCTCGTAGTAGACAGGCGTAGCCTCAGCGCTGCGTCGGACCTTCAGGTTCTTCCAGAAGTAATGCGGATTCATCAGCGCACTGCCGGAATAGGTATCTCTGATATCGTCGGGCGTCACGCCGGGGGAGTAATCGGTACCGGCCTCGATCAAGATCACCTTGTTGTTCGGTATCTCAGAAAGCCGAGCGGCCATGACGCAGCCGGCTGATCCGCCGCCGATGACCAGATGTGTTGCATGCATGTCCGTCGGTTTCCTCGCTTGTGGCCTTGGGCTTAGGTAGCCGTCATGCCGCCATCGACAATCAGCCCGGCACCGGTCATGTAGGACGAGTCATCGGATGCCAGGAACAGAATTCCCTTTGCCATGTCTGTGGGCGTTCCCATCCTGCCCAATGGGATCATATCCACGACAACCTGCCTCGCTCCCGCAGTATCATTGCTGCCGCTCCTCTGCGCTCGGCTGACAAATGTCTGGGCGCCCATGTCAGTTTCAGTCGTGCCGGGGTGGATCGAGTTTACGCGGATGCGATAGCCTTTGCGCCCGAATTCCAGCGCCGCAGACTTGGTAAACAATGTAACGCCGCCTTTGGTCATCGAGTACAGCGGATCCAGCTGGGATCCCACAATGCCTGCCGTAGAGGCCAGGTTCACGATTGCGCTACCGTGCGGGCTGTTCTGTGCAGATTCGCGCAGCGCTGGGGCCGCAAGTTTGGTGCCCAGGAACACACCGGTCATGTTGACGGCTACCAGTCGATCCCATTCGGCAAGGCTGATGTCCTCAATGCCCTTGCCAATGAAAACACCTGCATTGTTGACCAGGATATCGAGCTTGCCATAATTGCCGATGGCAATACCGATTGCGGCGTTCCAGCTGTCTTCGTTGGTGACATCAAGTGCTGCAAAGCTGGCTTGTCCGCCGGCTTGGTTGATCTCTGCAACCGTCTGCCGAGCTCGGTCTGCCAACATATCGGCAACGACTATTTTTGCACCTGCTTGGGCAAAAAGCCGCGCAGTTTCGGCGCCAATGCCTCGGGCGGCGCCGGAAATCAGGGCAACCTTGTTGTCAAGACGGTTCATCGTTTCTTCTCCTTTTTCATTTGTCCGGCATCCTGAAGGGGGCCGGGTTCTTGAATCGATTCAACACGTTTGTTGTCAGCCGGAACAGGTTGTTGTCAAACCTGTTCCAGGCCAAAGAACCTGCGTAAGCAATGGAGCCGGTCGAGAAAACCGCCCCTCCACCTGGCGTCTCGAAGAACGTCATGTCGGCGTGGATATCTGGATTGATGATAGCGTCAGTTGCACCATGAGGAATCAGGACCTCCTCGGCGACCAACTCATAGGTGTTGGAATGGTGCTCACTGCGGGCAACAACCAGCGCATGTGACGGCGTGCCAAGTCTGGTGTCCACCGCGTCGATCTCCAGCCCTGCAGCGCCACCCTGAAGGACGCCGAAGTCACCGATCTTGATGTCCGTCACACCATCGAACATGAACGATACGCGGATATTGTCGGCATCGGGCGTACGGCGATAGTAGCTGCAGTGGTCGAAGCCCTGGCTGATGAAGCCGACGCCAGCCAGTTTTTGCGGGGCACGAGCGTTGCGACGCCACAGCCCACCGTACTCGCCCGAGAAGCTCATGTGATATTCGCCGGGTTCGGCGTCCCATGCACGCACGCCACCCTCGGCACGTCGGACCTCGATGATGCCGCGGCGCTCAGGATCATGGGCAATCCGCCAGTAGAATCCATTGCCGCCCATATACATCAAGCGTCCGCCCTGGCGCAGATAGGCCTCCATCGCGTCCAGCATCTGCACCGAGTCATATTCCGGATGCGACCCAGTCAGCACCACCTGATATGGGCGCAGCAGGGCCAGGCCTTCGTGGTGCAGGTCCTCCTCGGTGATCACATCGTAGTCGCCACCGAGTTCCTCCAGCCAATCCACGATAAACAGGTCGATGTTGAAATTCCAGTGCCGCCCGGTCGGACGAAGATTCTGCAATGGTCGGTAGCGGGACGCATAGCAGACACCGGATCCATCCTCGTGCCGATCGTAGGTCGACAGACCCATTTCAGGATATTCGATCAGCAGGCTGTCGATTTCGTCGACCAAGGCGATCCGACCTTGATACCGCTCGGTGGCCAGGGACATGAAACGGCCTCGGTTGTTCAGATACACGGTGTAGGTTGCTGTCGATGCGAGGAATGCCACTTGTGACCGAGCGACACCCCGCGGTGGTCGCACAAAGAAGACTATCCAGTAGTCGAAGTTGCCCGTTGTCAACTTCGCGGCGTAGATACCTGATCGCAGGTCGTCGGGAATGGTGTAGGAGAACGTCTCCCGCCAACAGGCATCCGTCAGGTCGTCGTCGTGAAAATGGACCGCGCCATACTGGTGCCGCGCTCGCGTCCAGTTCGTCTCGGTTCCGTCCCAGTTATGCCCGC
The DNA here is from genome assembly GCA_964478525.1 of uncultured Bifidobacterium sp. Classification (GTDB taxonomy): domain Bacteria; phylum Pseudomonadota; class Alphaproteobacteria; order Acetobacterales; family Acetobacteraceae; genus Rhodopila. The sequence goes on along the minus strand of CAYZKM010000001.1, from coordinate 20,354 downwards.
GCATCGCTCGCGCGGGGTGATTGATCAATCGGCCATGCAGGCGTCTCGGCCCAGTGTCGTGAATGGTGCTGGACGACATGTCGATCGAAAAGTCCCACGCTGCGACCATGTCATTGTCCAGCAACGCATCAGGCCGCGCCACAAACAGGCAAGCAATACGGGCCCGGTCGCTCGGCCCCACCGCCAATCGGGGTCGATCGATGCGGCCATTGAAGTGCCCACCAAACGCCAGCCCTTGCCACGGCGACGGCCCGTCGGTAGCACCCGACCGCCAAGCGGCAAAGCACAGCGGCGCCGGTCGCACCACAAGCTGCTGCGAGACCGTCTCGTTGACAACCACCGGATGCTCCGGATGAAAATCGTGCCGACCGAGTGGTTCCTGCCACAGCGTCGCCTCTCCGCTGGTCGCATCGTAGCTGAGTGCCAGCAGATACCACCGGCGAGCGCTGAGTGGCGTTCCGGTGGACAGCCAGACCACACGTCCCGCGAACCCGAAGCAGGCCCGTGCAGCGCCTGCCTCGTCCAGTTCCAGCAGGACGCCATCCTGTTCCGCTTCGTCCCACGTTCCCATGATCGCCTGCCGCCCCTTCAACGGCAAAGTGGGCATCACATAGACCATCAACGTAAAGCCATCAGGCAACGCAGGTATGGCAGGCACCACGCCGAACGATCCGACCGGTATCGATTGATACTGCCCGCCATGTGTTCCGTTGCAGGGGGCCGGTATTGGCTCGGGGTCGAATGGCGTAGCCAGCGGTCCAGCATCCGGTTGTTTCAGTCGCACGATCTGCGTATCGAAACGATCTGCTCCCAGACAACTGACCATGAAGCGTACAGTCTCACCTGGCGCCACACTCCATCGATCGGCATAGCCCATCACGCGGTTCATATTGCGTCCTTCCGCGTCAGCTCAGGATAAGGTCTTCGCCAGCCAAAGTGGCCCAGCGTAGTTTGAAGATATGCCACTCGGCTTCCTTGAGGTCGGTGAAGACCGTGTTGGTGCGCCGTGGCGGCTTGCGGCTGTTCGGTTCCATCAGCGCGAGCGTCCAGCGCTCTCCCATCTTGTCGACCATCAGCACGTGAAACGGCTGATCTGACGGAGTACGCATGATGTTCAGCAGATATTGAAGGTCGGGGCTATGCTCCCCGTACGGGTTTGCACGGAATTCTCGCGCCAGGTCCAGCCGTGTCTTGTCGAATTGGATCATCGCCGTCTCACCCTCCACCCGCAGCACAGCATAGGGTTAGGGCCCATGACCAGACCCGGCCATTCCGTCCTGCCGTGTTGCAGGCTAGGCTGGGATGGGAAACATCCGAAAGGACCGTGTCATGGACATCTCCGGCAAGACTGCCATTGTTACCGGAGCCGCGTCGGGTATCGGGCTTGGCATCGCCACCGCATTGGCCGAAGCCGGGGCAAACGTCGTCATGGCCGACATCCAGAAGGATGCGGTGGAGCAGGCAGCGCATGGGCTGTCAGGCACGAACAAGCGCGTGATGCCGGTGCGGATCGACGTCACACAGGAACAATCCGTACTGGACGCGCTAGCCGAGGCAGAACGGAATTTCGGCAAACTCCATATCGCATGCAACAATGCCGGCGTGCCCATGCACGGCACGAAGATGGTCGATGTTCCACGCGGAGACTGGGAGTTCGTGATCGGTGTCAACATCTGGGGGATCATCCATGGCATCCGCCATTTCGTTCCTGCCATTCTGAAGCATGGCGAGGAAGGACACGTCGTCAATACAGCCTCGGTCGCCGGGTTCCAGAACCGGCGCGGGACCAACCAGGGTCCTTATTCCATGAGCAAATATGCCGCGCTGTCCCTGTCGGAAGCGCTGGAGTGTGAACTGGAAGGCACCAATGTCGGTGTGTCGGTACTTTGCCCGGGACCCATCGCGACCAACATTGCACGGGGCGCACTCAATCGGCCGGACCACATGGGTGGACCGCAAGCGCGGGCGAATGACGAAGCCGTTCTTGCGGAGCGTCTCGCGACAACCGGGCTGGATCCCAGGAAGGTCGGCGAACGAGTCGTCGATGCGATCAAGACAAAGACGTTCTATGCGTTCGTCAGCGCGGTGCCCGCCAACGTGATCAAGGCACGCCATCGCCGTATCGAGGCCGCACTGGACAGCCCGTGGGTCACGCACTATTAGGCCGGCCGCTGGCTATTCACGTGCGCGATCCAGGATCGCCCGCAGCGTGTCGGCCCCCTTCCAACCAGGCGGGCTGACATGCCCACCAACGGCGATCCGGTTGCGCTGCGCATCTTCCCAGTGCTTGCCATCGAAGAATCGCGTAGGCCTCAGACCGGGCCCGTCAATGCCGTCCAGGCACCGCGCATTCACCGTCACCTTGTCGGGCTGCGATCGCGGCACATAGAATGGATGCATCCCGCAATGGGCGCAGAACGGATGCTGGGCGATGCCTGTTTCAAACGTATAGACAGTCAGCGCATGCTTGCCACGCAGCAGTTCAAACTCCGAAGGGAAAACCGGCAGATGCAGGATTCCCTTCTTCGTGCAGATCGTGCAACTGCATTGCGACAACAGGTCCAGATCGACCTGGGCACGGAACCGCACCCGACCGCAATGACAACCGCCTTCTCGTGTTTCAAGCATGGCATTCCCTCCGGCAATGTCAGCGTAAGGTGTCGCAAATCGGGCCGCCCGCGTCCATCCCGCCACCCGGGTCACCCATGATCATCGGAACTGCCGGTCATATAGACCATGGCAAAACCAGCCTGGTACGCGCCCTGACCGGTATCGATACAGATCGCCTGCCCGAGGAGAAAGCGCGCAGCATCACTCTGGATCTCGGCTTCGCGTACGTCCCGACACCAGACGGCAAGGTCCTGGGGTTTGTCGATGTGCCGGGCCACGAACGCCTGATTCACACGATGATTGCCGGGGCATCCAGCATCGGCATGGCACTGCTGGTTGTCGCGGCTGATGACGGCGTCATGCCGCAAACCCGTGAACATCTGCAGATCCTGTCCTTGCTGGGCATCTCGCATGGCATCGTTGCGCTGACGAAGGTCGACCTTGTAGACGCGGACAGGATCATCGAGGTTGAGTTGGAAATAGCCACCTTGCTGGAGGACACCGCCCTGGCCGAGGCCGAGGTGTTTCCCGTATCAACCATTACAGGTGCGGGGATCGACCGATTGAGGAACCGGTTGATGAAGGCTGCGGCGCTCGATGTCAAAACTGAGGACGCCGACGATCACGCATTCCGGCTGGCAGTCGACCGTAGTTTCAGTCTTCCAGGAGCGGGCACGGTCGTCACCGGACCGGTTGTCGCCGGTACTATCGAAATTGGCCAAACGGTCCTGATACTGCCTTCGGGCCTGACCGCCAGGGTACGCGGCATCCATGCCGCCAATCGAGCCGTCGATCGGACGGTCGCCGGTGAACGCTGTGCCTTGAACCTAGTGGGCCCTGGCATCCGTAAGGATGCGATCGGCCGTGGCGACTGGATAACCGACCCCGGCCACTCGTTCCAAAGCCAACGATGCGATGCCTGGCTTTCGCTGCTGCCGGCAGAGCGGACCACATTGAAAAGCGGCACATCTGTCCTGGTGCACCACGGTGCTGGCCATGTATCGGCACGTGTCGTGATGTTGGAGCCGGCCGCTCTGGCGCCGAGCGGCAGCGGCCTGGCCCATCTGGTTCTGGACCGTCCCCTGCCTGTCCGCCATGCTGACCGCCTGGTGCTGCGCGACGCGTCCGCTGCCAGGACGATCGCCGGCGGCCGCGTGCTGGATCCCCGTCCTCCCAATCGATACCGACGTGCCTCCGCGCGTCTGGCAACCCTTCATGCGCTGACTGCCTCCGATCCAATCCAGGCGTTTCGTGCCCGACTGTCTCACCTGCCGTTGCTGATTCGACGGGACGTCGTTCTGTCGGATTGGGGTCTGACCGAATCCGGGCTTGCGAGGGCCATCGGCGACGGCGCCACGGTCGGGGATTTCGTCATGACGAGTGCATCGCTCCAAAGCCTGACCGAGGCCGTGACCGATGCAATCGTTGCATTCCATATCCGCCAGCCCACTGCTCCCGGGATCTCGGCCGGAGCGCTGCGCCTGACCGTTCCAATCCGCGTCCCGCGCGATGCATTTACGGCATTGATCGGCTTTCTGGTTGGCAAGGGAACGATCGCCTCCCAGGCCCATCTGCTGCGCGCTCCGGGTCATCGCGGCAGCCTCGCGACAGCGGATGCCGTGCTGTGGGATGCGGTTCGTCCGCTGCTGGAAGCAGCGCCTTTCCGTCCGCCCCTGTTGCGTGACGCCGCCGCGACACTTGGGATCACCGATGTCATGCTCCGGCGAGCCTGCAAGGGATTTGCTCGGATGGGTCTGGTGCAAGAGGTTGCACCCGATCGATTCTTTCTCCGTAGCGCCGTGGTAGCCATGGCAGAAGCTGCGCATGCTCTGTCGGACGACGTCGGGGCGCCCGGATTCACGGCCGCGCAGTTCCGCGATCGGTTGGACAACGGCCGGCAACTGGCGATCCAGATTCTGGATCATTTCGACCGCCGCGGGATCACGGTGCGCCGCGGCGACCTGCGACGTGCCGGAAAATCCGTTGCAGCCGTGTTTGGCGCATAGGCTTTCCCAATCCTGCACGGGCCCTTAAAATTGGCGATTGGATCGACACGAGGCATCTCGATATGGCGGACTGGGACATCGCGATCATTGGCGCCGGCGCCGCCGGCCTGACCGCTGCCACCGAAGTGACCTCCGCCGGCCTGTCCTGCGTCCTGATCGATCGTATGGGCGGCGGCGGCGAGCTGATGAACCTGGGCGCCCTGCATGACCTGCCGAACGGACAAACTGGACCGGGTCTTGCCGCCGATCTGCTGGAGGCCGCAATCACCGCCGGTGTTGACCTGTCGATTGGCGAGGTAACCGCTTTGGTTTCGGACGCAACCGGTTGGCAAGTCATCGTGGACGACGACACCCACCATGCCCGCGCCGTCATCCTTGCCACCGGTCTCGGCCCCGGCACGCTCGGCCTGGATGCCGAGCAGGACTATGACGGACGAGGCTTGTCGCATTGCGCGGCCTGCGATGGGCCGTTGTATCACGGACAACCGGTCGTCGTTGCCGGTGCGGATCGCTGGGCGCTGGCCGAGGCGATCGAACTGGCCCCTGTCGCTTCCGTCACCCTGGTCACGCAAGGCGCACCCGCGCCGCTGATTCCCGAGCTGACCATCATTGAAGGTAGAATCACGGCCTTGAACGGAACGGACGGCCTGGAATCCATCACGGTGACGACTGATGATGGCGACACCCGCACGATCCCCGCCGCTGCCGTCTTCGTGCAATGCGCTCGCCGTCCCGCGCTCGGCTTTGCGCCTGCCGGTCTTGCCCGTGACGCCGATGGCCGCGTAATCACAGATGCCATGTTGCAAACCTCCCTGCCCCGTCTGCTGGCCGTCGGCGATGTGCGCGCCGGGTCGCAGCGAACACTGGCCGCCGCCGCCGATGACGGTCGCCTGGCCGCCACATCTGCGCAGACCGTCCTGGCCCCCCTTGGCAAGAGCCCCGCTTAGGAGTGAGATGAGCGTGGTACGGGAGAGGACACCGCATGCGCATCGTCAATCCCAGTTTCGGGATCGAGCCCAAGGGGGAAGGAACGGCCACGGCCGGTCCGATCGATTGGACGAATGACCCGATCATCCTGTTCTCGAACAACAAGCCGAACGCACGGGAATTGCTTGAAGGCGTCCGCGATCGCCTATCGGCCATTCGTCGCGTCGACAATGTCGACTACATCTCGAAGCCCAGTGCCAGCCAACCGGCACCCGCCGAAACGATCGACGCGGTCGCCCGCAAGTATCGTATTGCACTGCTGGCATTGGGCGACTGAGGCTCGTGCTCATCGTGGAGTTTCCACGACAGCATTGAACTGAGGAAGCGCGGCCTGGCCGGGTTGGTGATCGCTACCGAAACGTTTCGGCCACTGGTTCTGGCACAGGCCAGGGCACGCAAGCTGGAACCGCATCTGATCGTGGTGAAGCACCCGGTCGGGGGATTGAATGCGGCCGAACTCGAAGACCGGATTGCCGCCGCCTTCCTAGGCCTGAAGCTGGAGATGAAAATCTAGTTTGCAACCATCCCAGGGTACCGTCCCAGGGATGGTTGCCGCGTCCGCATGACGGGGAGTCCAGGATGTCAGATACTACCGAAGCCGAAGTCCTCGACATCCCGGAAATGGATCCTGACGCCTGGGCCGAATATGTCGAGGCACAAGGCTGGACCGACGGGCTTCCGGTGGTACCACCGACCGAGGATGCGGTGGCCCGCATGGTCGATGGCGCACGCGGCGACAACGAACCGTTCCCCGCCATAACGCCGCGCCTGCTGATTCCGACCATTCGCAGCCTGGCCGCCAACGCGGTGATGGCCGGGTGCCGGCCATCTTATTTCCCCGTGGTGCTGGCAGCACTGCGCGGTGTTCTCGTCGCTGACTACAATCTTCACGGCACGCTGGCCACGACCCACTCCTGTGCCCCGATGATCATGGTGAACGGTCCGCTGCGGAAGGAATTGAATATCAATTGTGGAACGAACTGCTTCGGGCAGGGCTGGCGCGCCAATGCCGCCATCGGGCGCGCGTTGCAGCTGATCCTGAACAATGTGGGCGGCGCGAAACCGGCAGTGATGGACCGTTCCACCTTTGGTTCGCCAGCGAAATACACGTTCTGTTTCGGCGAGAACGAAGAAGAAAGCCCGTTCGCCCCCTATCATGTTCGCCAGGGCTTCACCGCCAATGACAGCGTGGCGACCGTCATGTCAGCCGAACCGAACCATAATCTGAACGACCATGGCAGCACGACCGGACAGGGCCTGCTGACGACCTTCGCCGGCGGTATCGCTTCCCCAGCGGCCAACACGATCTCGGCCAAAGGCCCCTATTTCCTGGTGTTTGGCCCTGAACATGGCGCCACCCTGGCGCGCGACAACTGGACTGTCCCGATGATTCAGCAGTTCCTGTTCGACAAAGCCCGCGTTCCAGTCTCGCAGGTTTCACCCGAAAACCAGCGCCGATACGAGGAAGCCGGCCACCTGCCCGAGCACGATTTCTACCGCGTGGCCCCGACACCGGATGACATCCATATCGCGGTGGCCGGCGGGGCTGGCAAGCATTCGGCTTGGATACCATCCTTCGGCGGCACCGCGGCCATTTCGATCCGCGTGAAACCACCGGCCGCAGGATGACAGGACAGACTGTTCCGGTTGGTGATCGCGACGCACCGCTGTTCGCCGACGATGTGGATTGGGATCTCGCACAGGACGCGCTGCTGCAAGCTGAACTCTCCGACGGCCTGCCTGCCGTGGTTCCGACCGCAGCGCGTCTGACCGCGATGCTTGGTGCCCAAAATCCCGCATCATCGTTCGGTTTCATGCCGCCCTTGTTCGGCGCTATCACCGCAGAATCCGTCGCTTGGTGCTGCGTTGTCGCCGGTTGCCGCCCCGCCGAATTCTCCGTCGTGCTGGAAGCCGCGATCGCCACAGTGGAGCCCGCGTTCAACCTGCTTGGAATCCAGACCACCACCGGTACGCCAACCGCCGCGGCGCTGGTGCATGGACCAGCCGTCACGACACTTGCCATGAACCCCGGCGCCAATTGCCTGGGTCCGGGTAATCGCGCCAACGCCTGTATCGGTCGCGCACTGCGCCACGTTCTCACTTTCATCGGCGGCGCTCGGCCTTTGGTCGGCGACATGGCAACGATGGGTCAGCCCGCCAAATACGGCATGGCCTTTGCCGAGGGTACCCATCCGCTGGCGCCGCCACTACATGCGCGTCGCGGACTGTCGGCGGATCAAAGCGCGGTCACCGTCATCGGGCTGTCCGGCACGATCGAAGTCCTGCCCGAAGCCGGCGCGTCCACCCCGGAAGCCGTGCTGCGTCCTGCATTTGCGGCCATGCGCGGAGCGCGAGAGGCCGCATCAGGCGGCCGCCATCGCGATCCCGGCGAACAGTTCCTGCTGATACCACCGGAAATGGCGGATGTGGTGACAAAGGCTGGCTGGACACTGGCACAGGCACGACAGTTCCTGTGGGATGCATCAGACCCGGATTGGCCCATCGCGCGGGCGCCGGAGGATATCCACCTGGTCATCACCGGCGGTGCCGGCGTGAAGATGACATGCCTGGTACCATGGGGCGGCGGAACGATGTGCGTGACGCGACGCCTGCCCCGGCTGTAGTCCCCCGCCGGCACTTCGGCGCCGGCGGGTTCGCAGTCAGCTTGGTTACAGCCAGTTGACCGGGCCAAGGAAGTCCCGCTTGCCCACCGGCACACCACGATGGCGCAGGATCCCATAAGCCGTTGTCACGAAGAAGTAGAAGTTCGGCAGGCCGAACTGCTGCAGATAGTCATTGCCCTTCATCTTGCGTTCGTTGCCGCCCGCAGTCCAGGCGATGATCCTGTCCTCGGCGCCATTCACCTGCGCGGGGGTCAGCGACTTCACGAAGGCCAGTGCCGCCTCGACACGCTTTTTTGCATCGGCGAAGCTTGTGTCATCCACCGCCGCCAAGGCGGGGGGCGTGACGCCGGCAAGACGACCACCGATATTCATGCCGAAATCCGCCGACTGGCGAATCTGGCGCGCCAGGCAGAACATGTCGGGATACAGACGATCCTGCAATAGAACCGATTCCTCGATCTTGGCGGCCGCACAATGGGCTGCCGCCTTGTCGATCACACCGACCAGCGCACCAAGCTGCTGCGCGCAAGTCGTCACAGCAGCATCATAAAGCGAGTATGCCATCTTGTTTCCTCCTCATGGTTTCATCGATCGCGTCAGACCATAGGCGATACGAGGTCGATCGACCATATGCCACCCGATCAGATGACCCCGCTTTCGGCCAGCATCGACACTTCGCTAGGCGAAAGACCCAACTCGTCGCAATAAAGTTCGGTGTTATGCTCGCCGATCAACGGCGCGCGCCGGGAAATCCGCCACGGCGTGCCGTTGAAGATCGCGGCCTCTCCGGGATAGGTGAAGCTGCGGCCCAGCTCGGGATGTTCCACCTGCTTCCAGAAGCCGCGGTCGTGCAGATGCGCATCATCCAGCAATGCTTCCGGCGCCCGCACCGCGCCCCAGGTGAACCCGCGTTCCTGCGCCGCGTGATAGACTTCATCAGCGGGCAGGCTGGCAATGAAACCGGCCAGCAGGCCATCGATGATGTGCGACGTGTTCTCGGCGATCACTGCCGGGTCCTGGTATTTCGGGTCTGTCAAATCGCCGGCCATGCCATATTTGTCCATCAGCGCGGCAAGGTCCTTGACGTTGCGAGGGTTCAGGCCGCCCGAGATCAGCGCCGTCACATAGACCCCATCCTTGGCGAGGAACTGCGTTCGCGGTGTCGGCCCCACCGCATGGTGGCGTCCGGTCTGCCGCTTCAGCACCTCCCCACGATAGATATAGTTGGCGATGGCGGATTCCGTTGTCAGTGCGCACGCCTCATGGATCGAGGTGTCGATATACTGCCCACGTCCGGAGATGGTGCGGAACACCAGCGCGGCCATGATGGCCATATAGGCGTAGTGACAGCCCATATGCCACGCATTGCCGCCACCGGGTGCGATGGGCGGGGCATTCGGGACATCCGCCTGATCATAGCCGCAGGACGCCATCTCTCCACCCGCCGCCATGTGCAGCAGGTCCGACGACATGAAATCGCGCCATGGCCCGGTCTGCCCGAATGGCGTCAGCGAACACATGATCAGGGCCGCGTTGTCGGCACTCAGCGAATCGTAGCCTAGGCCGACGGATGCCAGGTACCCCGGCCGGAAGGTTTCCAGCACAATATCGGCCGAGGCGACCAATCGCCGCAGCAATGCCGTTCCGTCGGGCGAACCAATATCCAGCGTGATGCCGCGCTTCGATGTATTGTAGTACCAGAACGACAGGCTACGTTCCGGATGAGGAATATCATCCAGGAACGGGCCGACATGGCGGCATGGTTCGCCGCCAGGTGGTTCGATCTTGATGATATCAGCGCCCAGATCGCCCAGCAACTTGCCGCAGAAGTGGCCTTTGTGATCGGCCAGTTCCAGCACCCGCAGCCCCGCCAGAGGCCCTTGCGATGCGGTCATCACAGCATGTCCTGCTGATAGGGAAAGCGAGGTCGCCTGGTTGGCCAGAACGTACCGTCCTCGAAACCAGCTTGCAGATCGGCATGGCTGTATCCCAGCAGCCCCTCGATGATCTCTTTGGTGTGCTGCCCGATCATCGGACTTGGCCGTGTGTTGACCGCGGGCGTTTCCGACATCCGGAACGGCGCGTTCTGCACCTTGTGCGTGCCCAGGGCGAGATGGGTCAGCGGCGTATACATGCCGCGTTCCCGCAATTGCGGGTCATGCTCCACACGATCCTCGGCGCTTTGCACCGGCATGGCGCGTACGCCGACGGCCTGGCATCGGTCGGTCACTTCGTATTTGCCAAGGGTCATGGTCCAGTCTTCGATGTTCGCGTCCAGCGCGTCCTGGTTCTGCAGGCGCGCCGCGACCGAGGCGAATTTCGGATCGGTGGTCCAGCCGGGCGCACCCATCAGCGTTACCAGGCGTTGCCATTCCTGTTCGTCGTGGCAGACGATCACGCACCAATCGTTGTAGCCGCCAGGCGCGGTGCGATAGGCGTTGTGCGGCGCGATCGTCGGCCCGCGATAATTGTTGACCAGCGGCGTGCCAGGCCAGTGCGCGCGGTTACCGGGCGGGAATCCGGCGCGCCGCGATCCGCGCCCGTTCGCCGTGAAGTCCAGCAGTGCCGGTCCGTTCAAAGGTACACTCGAAACCATTTGCGCCTGGTCGATATGCTGCCCCTTTCCGGTGATGTTGCGATGATACAGCCCAGTCAGGGCACACATCGCGCCATACATCCCGCCCGTGTCGTCCATATACGACCAGCCCCACCCGGCTGGCGGCTTGTCGGGCAGTCCGGACTGGAACGTCAGGCCCGAGACCGCCTGCGCCACCGGGCCGAACGTCGTGTAATGATGGTTGCGACCGGTATGACCGTAGCCGGACATCGAGACATAGACGATATCGGGCTTGATCCGGCACAGCTCCTCGTATCCCAATCCCCATTTTTGCAGCACGCGAGAGCTGAAATTCTCGATCACAATGTCCGATACAGCAATCAGCCGCTTGACGATCTCCAGCCCCTTGGGGCTTCTGACGTTCAGGCTCAGGCTTTTCTTGTTGACGTTGGTGTCATTGAAATTGCCCGACGTGTTCAGATTTACTTCCGCCCCCTGCGGCGTCGTCGAGCTTGGCAGGCGGCCACGTTCATTCTCGGGCCATTCGATTTTGATGATCTCCGCGCCCAGGGCGCCGAGCCAGCGTGTGGCCCATGGTCCTGCTCGTACCCAGCTGAAATCCACCACGCGGATGTTCTCAAGGGCTTTCGGCTGGGACATGATGCGTTCTCCTGCGTCGCGGCTTATCCTCACCCCGAACCGTGGGTCAGGTCCAGTTCGGCTGTCGCTTCTCCAGGAAGGCCATCAGCCCTTCGCGCCCGTCGGGCGTGCTGAAGATGTTGCACAGGGTCTCGATCTGGTTCTCGACATTGCGCCTGTAGTCCAGATCATTGGCCCGCATGAAGGATTGCCGGCCCAGCGCCATGATGGTCGGCGACTTCGCCGCCAGCATCCGTGCCGCCGCCATGGCGCGATCCATCAGTTCCTCGCGCGGAACGGCATAATTGATAAGCCCCAGCGCCGCAGCCTCCTGCGCCGGGATCGGTTTGCCGCCGAACAGAAGCTCGAACGCCTTGTGGCGGCTGATCTGGCGCGGCAGATGCACATAGTGGATCGCCGGAATCACGCCGACATCGATCTCGGGATAGCCGAGGTCGATATCATCGGCCGTGAAGATCATGTCGCACGTGATCGAGATGGTCATGCCGGCACCGCGGGCGGGACCGTTCACCGCCGCGATGGTCGGCTTGCGCATCGCGTATTGGATGTTCATCGTTTCCATATAGAACTTGGTGACGAACGCCCGCAGATCCTGCGCATCGCCCCGTGAGACCATGCGCAAATCCATCCCGCCGCAATACATCCTCGGCAGGGCGCTGGTCAGAATCACGGCTCGCACCCCGTCATCCGCATCGGCGCGGCGCAGTGCGGCATGGATGGCGTCGATCATCGGATGGTCGATCGCGTTCACCGGCGCGCGATTCAGTGCAATCACGGCGACCCGGTCCGTTACCTGGTAGTCAATCCGGTCTTCCATCGACATAGGTGAGTTCCTGTAATGGGTCCATGGTCATTGTGATTTCGTCACGCACTGCCTGCAACCGATCGTGTCGCCTGTACCGTTCGCGGTCAACCGAATGCATGCGCTTGCTCTCCGCAGTGGCGGCCGAATAGTCTGGCGCTGTTTCCCGCCAGGATGGAGAGGCCCATGCCGACGATCGAACCGACCGGACAGATCCTCGGTGCCACCGTGGCCGGCGTCGATCTGCGCGACGCGCTGCCGCCCGACGCTTTCGCCGCCATCCTGCGTGCGCTGGGGCGGTACGGCGTGCTGCGTTTCCCCGACCAGGCGCTGGACGCGGCCGACCTTGCCTGCTTCTCGGCACGGTTCGGGCAATTGCAGGTGCTGAAGAACATCCCCCACCACGAACCCGGCATGCCGGAGGTAACGATCCTGTCGAACATACGCGTCGACGGACAACTGATCGGCGCCCCCGATGCCGGGCAGTCCTGGCACACCGACATGTCATATTCCCGAACGATCGGATTCGTGAACGTGCTGTCGGCGTTCCAGGTGCCGGTGCGCGACGGGAAAGTTCTGGGCGCAACGGAATTCACCAACACCCAGGCCGCGGCAGCCGATCTTCCCGCGGACCTGCGAACCCGCCTGCGCGGCCTGACCGCGACGCATGACATTGCGTATTACTGGGAGTATATGCGTCGCGAAAAGGGCAGCCAGCGTCCACCCCTGACCCAGGAACAACGTCAGCAGCGCCCCCCGGTGCACCATCCGGTGCTGCTGACCCACCCGATCACCGGGCAGGACGTCATCTACGTAAATCCCGGCTTCACCGTTTGCATCGACGGCCTTCCCACCGCCGAAAGCTCGGCCTTGCTGCAACAGCTTCTGGATCACGTGATGCAGCCCCGCTATCGCTATGTTCATGAATGGGCGGTGGGCGAGTTGCTGGTGTGGGACCATATCGGCACCTGGCACTACGCCCGCCCGGACTACCGGGCAGACGAACCAAGGCTGATGAAGCGCTGCCAGGTGATGGCAGACCGGATCTTCGACCCCACGTTCCTGCATCAGGCGTTGGCGGCGTGATCGGGTTGCGGCAACCCGATCACAGGCCCTTGCCATCCCCGGCGGTCAGGCCGCCGCGGCATCCTCCTGGATCATCGCCGAGGCCTTCTCGGCGATCATGATCGTCGGCGCGTTGGTGTTCCCCGCAATGATCACCGGCATGATCGACGCATCGACCACGCGCAATCCTGGCACCCCGTGGACACGCAGGCGCGCATCCACCACCGCCATCGGACCCTGCCCCATGCCGCAGGACCCGACCGGATGCAGGTTCGATACCCCCCGTTCGCGCGTATCGGCGATGATCTCCTCATCCGTGCGCACCGCCACGCCTGGCAGGGTCTCCTCCACCAGCAGCTTCTGCATCGCATGCTGGCGCACGATATTGCGCGCGATCCGCACACCCTTCACCATCACCTGCATGTCGTAGTCGGACTTGATGAAGTTGAAGTGAATGGCCGGCGCGGCCAGCGGATCGTTGCTCTTCAACCGTACCGTGCCACGCCCGTCGGGCCGCAGATGCACCGGGCTGATGGAAATACCGGGATGCGGATGCGAGATCACGCCGTTGCGGTTGCGATCGACCGTACTCCAGGCCGAGATGTTGAACTGCAGATCCGGCCGTTCCAGCGACGGATCGCTGCGCACCAGCGCGCCTACGTACAGCCCGTTGCCCGACATCGGTCCCGATTTGAAGAACACATACCGCATCCCGGCAATCAACCGGTGCGGCAACGAATAATGCAGCGCATTCAGCGACAGGTTCTTTGATATCCTGTAGGTGCAGTATGTATTGAAATGATCCTGCAGGTTCGACCCGACGCCCGGCATGTCCTTCACGACCTGCACGCCCATGTCCTGCAGATGCTGCGCCGGCCCAAGCCCCGACAGTTGCAGCAGATGCGGCGATCCATAGGCCCCGCCGGACACGATCACCTCTCGCGCGGCCCGCGCCGTCTGCCGCCCCGCCGGAGTCTCGAACTCCACCCCCGTCGCTCGGCCGTTCTCGATCAGCACCCTGGTGGCATGCGCGCGGGTCTTGATGACCAGGTTCGGGCGCTTTTTCGCCTCTGTCAGATAGGCGGCGGCGGTGCTCCAGCGGCGCTTGTCCTTGGTCGTGGTCTGGTAGTATCCGCAGCCTTCCTGCGTACGGCCGTTGAAATCGGGGTTGTAGGGAATGCCCGATTGCTTGCAGGCTTCCAGCAGCGCCTCGGCGATTTCCCATTTGTAGGGCTGGTTCGACACCCGCAGCGGGCCGCCCGCGCCATGGAATTCGTCGGACCCGCGTTCGTTGTCCTCCGCCTTGCGGAAATACGGCAGGACGGAATCATAGTCCCAGCCTTCGTTGCCCATCTGCCGCCACTGGTCGTAATCGGCCGCGTGCCCGCGCATATAGACCATGCCGTTGATCGAACTTGTGCCGCCCAGCACCTTCCCGCGCGGCTGGTACATGGTCCGGTTGTTCAACTCGGCTTCCGGCTCGCTTTCAAACATCCAGTTGACGCGCGGATCGACGAACGTCTTGGCATAGCCGATAGGGACATGGATCCACCAGCTGCGGTCCTCGCCGCCGGCTTCCAGCAGCAGCACACGATATTTTCCGGACTCGGACAGGCGCGCGGCCAGTACGCATCCAGCCGATCCGGCACCAGTGACGATGAAGTCGTAGGTATCCGCCTCGCCCGCCATGTTGATCTCCCCTTCGATGCAACCCAGCATCAACCAGCCAGGCCTGGCTGGCAATGTTGGCGGGGCGCGCTAGACTGCTGCGATGCAACACAATCCTCCGGCAAGTGCGCTGACCTTCCCCCATGCCCAACCGCCCGCCCCCGGGGAGGTGACCGAAGTCGCCCCGGGCGTATTGTGGTTCCGCCTGAAACTGCCGTTCGCGCTGAATCACGTGAACATCTACCTGATCGAGGATGATGACGGCTGGATGGTGCTGGACACCGGGCTCGCCACCGAGGACGGCCGCAATGGCTGGGACGCGATCATGACCGGTCCGCTGAAGGGCCAGCGGCTGAGCGCGATGGTGGTGACGCATTTCCACCCCGACCACGTGGGCCTGGCCGGCTGGCTGTCGGAGAAGTACGGGTTGCGGCTGCAGATGCCGCGCACGGAATACCTGTTTCACCTGCAGGCCCGCCAGCCCGAGCGTGGCGCGCGGGAGGAATCGCATCGCGGCTTCTATCGCACGCACGGCCTGGCCGCGGATGTCACCGATCTGGTGCTGACCCGCGGGCACGGCTATCTGCGCCGCACCACCTCTGCCCCGCCGACCTATGACCGCATCCGCCATGGCGACAGTTGCAAGGTGGGTGGCCGCGATTTCGAGATCCTGACCGGCGGCGGCCACGCGGTGGAGCAGGCGATGCTGCACCGCAGGTCTGATCGGCTGCTGTTCTCGGCCGACCAGGTGATCGCGAAGATTTCCCCCAATGTCAGCGTCAATCCGATGGAGCCGAACGAGGACGCGCTGGGCACCTACCTGACGGACCTGCGGGCCCTGCGCGCCGCGGTCGGGCCGGATGTGCTGGTGCTGCCCGGCCACGGCCTGCCGTTCATGGGCCT
The DNA here is from genome assembly GCA_964478525.1 of uncultured Bifidobacterium sp. Classification (GTDB taxonomy): domain Bacteria; phylum Pseudomonadota; class Alphaproteobacteria; order Acetobacterales; family Acetobacteraceae; genus Rhodopila. Next base: position 4,472 of record CAYZKM010000001.1, on the reverse strand, counting down.
GCATGAACGGATCGACGAACTGATCTTCCACCACGGCGAACGCTGCGGCCTGATCGCCGAGTCCTGCCGCAAGCAGCCGCTGACGGTGGCCGATATGCTGCCCCATGTGTTCGACCGCGAGCTGGACCCGCACCAGATGGGGTTCGCCTTCGGCGAGGTGCTGGCGCATGTGAACTACATGATGGGCCGGGGGGAGTTGCGTCCTGACGTCGGTAATGACGGGACGATCCGGTTCCGGGCGTGAAGAAGCCGCGTCGCATCATGGCCAGCGTGCGCCGACCATGATGCGGGGGATCAGGCGGCCAGACGCGGCGCCGGGGCCAGCGCATCCTCCAGGATCATCGCCGACACCTTCTCTCCGATCATGATCGTCGGTGCGTTCGTGTTGCCTCCGACCACTACCGGCATCACCGATGCATCCGCCACCCGCAGCCCATCGATCCCATGCACGCGCAGCCGTGGATCGACGGCGGTATTCACACCCGTCCCCATCGCGCAACTGCTGGTGGGATGCTGGTTCGACACACCGGTCGCGCGGATGAAATCGATCAGCGGCTTGTCCTCGGTCACCGCCGCACCGGGCGTGATCTCCTCCACGATATACGGCTTCAGCGCCGGTTGCGCCGCGATCCGGCGACACAGATGGATCGCCGCCAGCAGCGCCTGCACGTCATAATCGGTGCGCAGATAGTCGAACAGCACCTTGGGCGGGGCCAGCGGATCGGCCGAGTTCAACCGCACCGTGCCGCGCCCCTCGGGCCGCAGATGCACGGGCATCAGCGTGAAGCCGGGGAAATCATGCGGCACGACGCGGTCCTTGTTGCGCTCCTTCGTGCTCCACTCGAAGATGTTGATCTGCAGGTCCGGCCGTTCCAGACGCGGATCGGACCGGGTGAAAACCCCCGCGTGAATGCCGTTGCTCGCCATCGGGCCTGATCGGAACAGGGCATAGCGGGCGGCGGCGGCAATCTTCTTCGGCCAGCTTCGCTCCAGGTCGTTCAGCGTGATCGGCTTGCTGACGCGCCAGTTCAGGTTCGTATTGAAATGATCGTGCAGGTTGGCACCCACCGCCGGCAGGTCCCGCACCACCTCGATCCCCATCTCCCGCAGATGCTCCGCCGGTCCGACGCCCGACAATTGCAGCAGTTGCGGCGATCCGAACGCCCCGCCCGAGACGATCACCTCGCCGCGGCAGCGTGCCGTCTCACGGCCCTGCGGGGTCTGGAACTCCACACCCACGGCGCGGTTGTTCTCGATCAGCACCTTCGTCGCGTGCGCGCCGGTGCGGATGACCAGGTTCTGCCGCTGCTTCGCCGGTTCCAGATAGGCACGCGCCGCGCTCCACCGGCGCCGGTTGCTGGTGGTGGTCTGGTAGTATCCGCAGCCTTCCTGATCCTTGCCGTTGAAATCGGGATTGCGTGGAATGCCCGCCTGCACGCACGCCTCCAGCGCCGCCTCCGCCAGCTCGAATCTGGCCGGCTGGTCCGACACGTGCAGCGGGCCGCCGGTGCCGTGAAAATCGTCGGCGCCGCGGGCCTGGTTCTCGGCCTTCTTGAAGTAGGGCAGCACGGAATCCCAATCCCACCCGACGCAGCCGCGCTGGCGCCACTCGTCATAGTCACGGTGGTTGCCGCGGATATAGACCATGCCGTTGATCGAACTCGATCCACCCAGCGTCTTGCCGCGCGGCAGGTAAAGCTGGCGGTTGTTCAACTGCGGTTGCGGAGCAGTCTCGAACTTCCAGTTCACCTTCGGATTGACATAGGTGCGGGCGAAGCCCAGCGGGATGTGGATCCAGATGTTGGTGTCGGGCGGGCCGGCTTCCAGGAGCAGGACGCGATACCTGCCGTTTTCCGACAGCCGCGCCGCCACGACGCAGCCGGCGGAACCGGCACCTGTAACGATGTAATCGAACTCCTCGGCCATTGTTTCCCTTCCCCTGGCATGCCGAGGAAGGATTGCCCAGCGCGGCGCCGGTGGCAATGCGGGCAAGCGCCCTGGCCAAGCCGAGCCCGGCCAGGGAGGGTGGGGTGTTTGGCCTTATGCCGCCTTGCGAAACGTCGGCGGCAGGCCGGCCTTCGACACCTGCCCGTTCAGCGGTTCCGCCGGCAGGCCGGCATGCAGGACCTTGCGGCTTTCGAACAGTTTCTCCAGGTCGATACCGGTCCGGAAGCCCATGCTCTCCAGCATGAACACCAGGTCTTCGGTCACCACATTCCCCGACGCGCCCGGCGCATAGGGGCATCCGCCCAGGCCCGCCAGGCAGGAGTCGAACGCACGGATCCCTTCTTCCAGGCCCACCAGCGCATTGGCGATGCCCAGCCCGCAGGTATCGTGCAGGTGCAGCCCGTACAGCGCCGGCCCGATCGCGTCACGCACCGCGCGCACCATCGCGCGCACCTGCGCCGGGTGGGCATAGCCCACGGTATCAGCCAGCATGATATGCTCGACACCGGCACCGACCAGGCCTTTGCACATGGCAACCGTCTGCGCAATCGTCACCACACCGTCGATCGAGCAGCCAAACGCCGTCGACGCGCCCACGATCACTGGCACATGGCGGTCCTGCGCCTTCATCCAGGCCATCACCTCGCGCATCACCTCGATCGAGGCCTCGGGCGGGCGGTTGAGGTTGGCCTTGCTGTGGCCGGGGCTGACCGAGATCGGCATCGCGATCTTGTGCACCCCCGCATTGAAGGCGTTCTGCGCCCCGCGCAGGTTCGGCGCCAGCGCCTGCACCACCAGGCCAGGCACCTCGGCCAGCACCCGCGCCACGATCTCGGGCGTGTCGGCAAGCTGTGGGATCACCCGCGGGGGGACGAAGCTGCCCACCTCGATCTCGGGGATGCCGGCGGCGGCCAGGGACTTGATCCAGGCCACCTTGTCGTCGGTGGTCATGCGGGTCTTGGCGATCTGCAGCCCGTCGCGCGGGCCGACCTCGCAGATGGAGACGAATTCAGCGGTCATAACGGGGGAACCTCCGCGATCAGGATTGTGCCGGTCTCGGACTCGGTGATCACCAACCCGCGCCCATCCGGGGTCAAGGCACAGTTGGTGGTCATGTGTCCGCCATGGGACTGGATGCGATACAGCGGCTTGCCGCGCGGGTCGACGACCCATACACAGCCATGGCCGGGGTTGCAGATATATAGCCGGTCGGACCTGTCCATCGCCAGCCCGTCCGGGCCGACCAGCCCGGCGGGGACGCGCGCGAAGCACTGCGCCTTGGCCACCACCGCGTCGTTGCGCAGGGCGAAACGCCATACCTCGCACGATCGCGTCATCGCCACGTACAGATGCGTCTGCGCCGTGTTCAGCACCAGCCCGTTCGGACTTGGCCCGGTCGAGACCAGGCGGTCCAGCCGCCCATCCCGGTGCAGCCGCCATACGCGACCCGACGGATCCTGCAGCCCGGTCTGGCCCTGGTCGGTGAACAGGATCGACTCGTCGTCATGCAGCGTCAGATCGTTCAGGCCCTTGAAGCTCTCGCTCATGACCGTCTGGATCACCGCCGAGGTACCGCCCGTCGCCGGATCGATCCGCACCAGACCGTGCCGGTAATCGGCCGCCAGCAGCATCCCGTCGGGCTGCACCTTCAAGCCGTTCGGCCAACCCGGATACGCGGTGATCTGGGTCCAGGTCCCATCCTCGATCCGGAAGATGCGGCCATGGGGGATGTCCACCACATACAGCCGGCCCAGCGCGTCGAAGCACGGGCCTTCCAGGAAACAGTCCACCGGGTCACCGGCGCGGTTGGCGTCGGCCCATTCCGTGTGCTCCAGGCGACGGAAATGGTCGGGCATCCGCGTCAGCACGCGGGCGGGGATTTCTCGGGGCGGGTCGAACCACATGGCGGCGGACCTTGCTGTGGGCCGGACCGGAAGGCAAGAGCCTGGACAAGCCGGCCGGATTGTCCGTTGCCATCGCCATGACGACCGCAGTAACATGACCAAATGTGTCGAACGCAGCGCAAAGACTGGCAGGACACGACGAATTTGTGTTTCCACAAATTCGTTGTCCCGGCCGTATGGGCCTTCCCCCGCCCGCCATGGCGCCTTCGATGAACGGCGCCGCCGACACTCCGCAGCGCGGCGCCATCCTGCGCGATGCCCCCTTTGCCCCCGAAATCGTGTGGATCGACGCCGGCAGCTTCACGATGGGCATCCCTGCCGTGGAATCCCGCCGGCTGAACACCGCCGGGCTGGACCAGGACGCCCGCCCCACCCATCGCGTCAGCGTCCCTGCCTTCTGGCTGGGCCGCTATCCGGTGACGCGGGACGAGTACGCCGCCTTCGCCGACGCGACCGGCTATGGCGCCGATCGCGGCGCGTGGCGGGAACCGGGATTTCCACAGACCGGGCGCGACCCGGTGGTGAATGTCGGCGCCGCCGACGCCACCGCCTATGCCGCCTGGCTGTCCGGCCAGACCGGCCAGACCTATCGCCTGCCGTCAGAGGCCGAGTGGGAATATG